>NZ_JANSHO010000040.1:0-9551 GCF_047502635.1 Synechococcus sp. RC10B2 | reverse complement strand
CAGAGCGGGGCTTCCAGGACTACGTCCCGCTAGCGCGAACGGCGGATTAGCTAAAACTCCCGCCCTCGCCCAAAGGCCAGAACTTCATCCACCCCCAAGCGAGGCTTGCGCGGCAAGTTGCCGGGCGCAGGGTAGCCCACCGCCAGCAGCATCACCGGCACGTAGCGATCGGCAATCCCAAACTCTCGCTTGACCCCTTCAGGGTCAAAGCCGATCATCGGCCCGCTCACCAAACCCTTCGCCTGCGCCGCGATCATCAGTGCCATGGCCGCCAGCGCCCCGGAGCGAATCGCCTCGTCCCGCGCCAAGGTGGGGTTGTTGGCGTAGGTGGCTTGGGCCATGCTTACCCAACTTTCCGCCCGCTCAGGAGGGAGGATCCCGGCGGCAACGGCCCTTTGGGCGATCTCAGGCAGCTTCTCATAGCCCTTCAGATCCCCCAAGATGATAAACACCACCGCCGCATCCGCCACCTTCTGCTGGTTGTAGGCCAGGGCCTTGAGGCGCTCTTTATCTGCAGGATCGGCGACGGCAACAAACCGCCAATGCTGGATGTTGAAGGAAGAGGGGGCTTCCGTAGCATAGGCAACCAGCTCTTGGATCTCCATCTCCGATAAAGAGCGGCTGGGATCGAACTTGTCGGCGGAGATGCGCGCTTTTAGGGCGGCTAGGGCGTCCATCGCAATCCTCGAAGCTCAAAGGTCGAAAGCAAGAAGGCTGCTGACCCCACGACTGGAGGCAGAGTTGGTGAGCAGCCGTACATTCTGGGTTCAAACGGTCTGCCCTCTCTAGGTTATCTCCTTTTTAGCCGGTCTGAAGCAACCGGTGAGCCGGGCCTTGGCAAGCAGCCCCCTCGGCCAAACGGGATCCCTGGCCCAAAGGCAGCTATGATAAGGGGATAATCAAGGCTCTAGCCCGCAGCATTGGATTTTGCGGGGTCACAGACCGGCGATGGCGAGCGGTGTGGTTGATGGGGAGAGGCAACCTGTGAATTTCGGTCGCGTGCTGACGGCAATGGTGACTCCCTTTACACCTGAGGGGGAGCTTAACTACGAAGAAGCCGCTCGTTTGGCCGATTACTTGGTAACCCATGGCAGCGATGGTCTCGTGGTCTGTGGCACCACCGGCGAGTCTCCCACCCTAACCTGGCAAGAGGAGTACGAACTGTTCCGCGTGGTGCGAGATGCGGTGGCCGGTCGGGCTAAAGTTATCGCCGGGACGGGATCCAACTCCACCCGCGAAGCCATTGAAGCCACCAAAAAAGCTGCCCAATTGGGCTTGGATGGCTCTTTACAGGTGGTGCCCTACTACAACAAACCCACCCAAGCTGGCCTCTATCAGCACTTTAAGGCGATCGCCCAAGCCAGCGACCTGCCCATCATGCTCTACAACATTCCTGGTCGGACGGGGGTGAGCCTGCAGCCGGAAACTGTGGCGAAATTGGCGGAGTTGGAAACGATTGTCGCCATCAAGGAAGCTAGTGGTATAATGGACGCAGTCTCGGAAATTCGGCGGCTCACTCCCTCACATTTCGGCATCTACTCAGGAGATGACTCTCTGACATTGCCGATCCTATCTTTGGGAGGCAGCGGTGTGGTCAGTGTAGCTAGCCACTTAGTTGGGCCGCAACTGCAGGAATTGATTCAAAGCTACAGCAGGGGACAACACGACCAAGCCTTGACTTATCATTTGCGTCTGTTTCCGCTGTTTAAGGCTTTGTTTATTGAGACCAACCCTGTTCCGATCAAAGCAGCGCTAGAGATGCAGGGTTGGCTAGTGGGGCAGGTGCGCCCTCCGCTGGTGCCTCTCCAGGGCGGTTCTTTACAGGTTTTACGGCAAGTGCTGCAAGAAATGGGCCTCCTGGCTGAAGCGCAGGGATCCGAACGAAGGACGGCGAAGGCTTCATGATTCGATTATTTTCTTAGGTTTTACCTTTACCATGACGAGAGTTTTTTAAGGGTTAGGGGGTCTTCTGTGGCGTTTGAGCTGTGATTAAGACAGTTTTCCTTCTAATTTTTGCTTTTTCCCAACTGGGAAAGAGGTAAATTGCAACAGCGGAATCCGCCTTTTACCTATGACCTTGCGGGTAAGTTTGCTGGGATTTGTCTATACCAGTTTTCGTCTGTTGTTTGACTGTCACTGTTGAGGATCTAAAGCTAGTATGCCAACACCACGTACTTCGATCGCTTCCCGTCCTGCGGCTTCGGCAGCTAAGCCCACTTCCTCTCTGCAGATGATCCCGCTAGGAGGCGAGCGGGAGATCGGCAAAAACACCTGGGCCTTCCGCTACGAGGATGACATCATCCTGCTGGATGCCGGTTTGGCTTTTCCCGATGAGAGCATGCACGGCATCAACATCGTGCTGCCGGACATGACCTACATCAAGCAAAACCGGGACAAGGTGCGGGGGATGGTAGTTACCCACGGCCACGAAGATCACATTGGCGGGATCCCGTATCACCTACGAGAATTCGACATTCCGGTTATCTATGGCCCGCGTTTGGCGCTGGCGCTGCTGGAGGACAAGCTGCGCGAGGTGGGGCTGTTGAACCGCACAGAATTGCGCCCGGTCGGGCCGCGAGATATCGTGCCCCTGAGCAAGAACTTTTTTGCCGAATTCATCCGCAATACCCACTCTTTTCCCGACAGCTTCACGGTGGCTCTGCACACGCCGGTGGGTGTTGTCATCCAGACGGGCGACTTCAAGATCGACCACACACCGGTGGATGGGGAGCGCTTCGACCTGCAGCGGCTGGCCGAGCACGGGGAAAAGGGGGTGCTGTGTCTGATTAGCGACTCCACCAACGCCGAGGTGCCCGGGTTTACTCCTTCCGAAGCCTCGGTAGTGCCAGGCCTTACCAAGGCGATTGCGGGAGCCAAGGGACGGGTGATCATCACTACCTTCGCTTCTTCGGTACATCGCCTCAACTTGGTGTTGCAGATTGCTGAGCAGCAGGGCCGGGTGGTGTCTTTGCTGGGGCGCTCGATGTTGAACGTGGTGGCTCACGCGCGGCGCCTGGGCTACATCCGCTGCAAGGACGAGACGCTGCAGCCGATGCATGTCATCAACAGCCTGCCGGACGACAAAGTGATCATCCTCACCACGGGATCCCAAGGCGAGCCGCTGGCTGCTCTGACCCGCATTGCCAACGGCGAGCATCCGCAGTTGCAGATCAAGCCAGGAGACACGGTGATTTGGTCGGCCAACCCCATTCCCGGCAACACGCTCGCAGTAACGCGGGTCATCGACAAGCTGATGGAGCTGGGAGCCGATGTCATCTACGGCAAGGACAAGGGGCTACACGTCTCCGGCCACGGCTGTCAGGAAGACCAAAAGCTGATGATCGCCCTCACGCGCCCCAAGTTCTTTGTTCCTACCCACGGGGAGTACCGCATGCTCGTCAAGCACGCCGAAACGGCGATGAGCATGGGGATCCCGCGGGAAAACATCGTGATCATCGGCAACGGCGATGTGGTGGAGGTGAACCAGGAGCGCATTGCCATTGTAGACAAAGTGCCTTCTGGCCTGCAGATGATCGCCGCTTCCCACGATGGGGTGGTGATGGACGAGATGCTGCAAGAGCGCCAGCAGATGGCCAAAGATGGCATGCTGACGGTGGTGATCAGCTTGGATGGCAGGGGCCAGTTGCTCTGCACGCCGCAGGTGCAAAGCTTGGGCCTAGCAGGCGAGGGCACCTCTCTCAAGGGATCCGACCTGAAACCCCTGCTGGAGGACACCCTCAAGCAAGCTTGGCCGCGCTTTGCCCGCTCGCTGGAGCGGGGCAGGCTGGATATTGACTGGGCCGGCCTCAAGGCAGAAGTGGAGCGGGTGGTGCGCCGCTTTGTGCGGGAACAGTTGCCCGGCAAGCCGACGGTGCTGGTTTTTGTGCAATCGCCTGAGGAGGAGTCTGTACCTGTAACTGCTCTGCCCACAGGGGAGACGAAGACAGAACAGGAACGGATAGCCCTGGGGCGGCGGCGGCGCTCCTCGGCGGCGGTGGCGGCTTCGTAAGACCGGGTGGCTGGCGCTCAGGTCTCCTCCTTCTTCCCTGGGCCGGGGGGGTTGAGCTCTGCTGCCGGAAAGCTGCTGGAAGAGAGCTCTGCCTTGCCAAGGGCGGCCAACGCTTCGGGAGAAAGGGATCCCACGTCGCTAAAGGGCGGGCAGCGGTTTTGGGGCGGAACGGGCTGCTGCAGGGCTCTCAGGAAGGCCTCGGCCAGGTCGGCGTAGCCCCGGTCGTTGGGGTGGAAGCCGTCGGCCAGCAGGCCGGGAAAGAAGGATTCGCGGCGGTAGGAGCGGGGATCGCAGAGCAAGTCCACCACCGGGATCCCTTGCTGGCTCAAGGGGTTGATGGCCCGTTGGCTGAGGCCGACGGAGACCAGAGCCAGCAGTCGGCGCAGGCTGCTGGGCTGCTGCTGGCCCAAGGGGATCAGGGCAAAGTTGGGCAGGTTGGCCACTGCCAGGCGGGCTTGGGGGGCGCGGGCGTGCACCGCCTGCAGCAGGGTTTGGTAGTCGGCGGCAAATTGTTGGATCTGGCGCTCGACAAAGGGCAAGGGATCCTCCCCCTGCAGGGCCCGTTGGGCGGCGGCAAAAACAATGGCGTTGGTGTCGTTGCCGCCCACCCAGATGGTGATTAGGTCAGCATTGGGAGGGATGCGCGGCACTTGATCCTGGAGCAGGTTGGCCGGGATCCCTTCCCGCAGGGCTTGCATGGCCGGGCTGAGCACCGCTCCCGAGCGGCCCAAGTTGATGAGCTCCACCGGGCCGGGCAGCAGGCGGGCCAGGCGAGGGATATACCCCGTTCCATTGGGGCAGTCCAGGGGTTCTGAGCGCTGCGGACGGGTGCCGGCCGCGTTGGCCGGGCCATCGCAGGAGATGGAGGCGTTGAAGCCGACGGCATCGCTGGCTCCCAGGGCAACGTAGCGGGTGAGGGCGGGTGGGCCGGGCACAGCAGGCAGAGGGGATTTCGAAGCGGCAGAACAGGCGGCTAGCCCTGATCCGAGCAGCAAAATTAGGATTGAGAGGAGGAGCAGCCCAGCCGTCTGAGGGTCTGGAGGTCGGTTTTTTCGGTATCTGGACGCTTGCATCTGTCGGCAAAGAAAGCAGGTGCAAGGGGGTAGCTTTGGAAAGACTGGGCAGGGGTCGGGCGGGGCGGGAAGCCCCCCAGACAGGCTAACCAAAGATCGGCCAATCGGCGAGTATGGTGGGAGTATGGCGCTGCGCTTTTGCAAGTCCCGCACCTACCACGATCCCCTGCACGGCGCCATCAGCCTGGATGGCGGGGATCCGGTTGAGGCGCTGCTGATTCGCCTCATCGACACACCGGCCTTCCAACGCCTGCGCCGCATCCGCCAGTTGGACACCGCTTTTTTGACCTTCCACGGGGCCGAGGGATCCCGCTTTACCCACTCGGTGGGGGTGCTGCAGGTTACGCGGCGGCTGCTCGACAAGTTGGCCCGCCGCTACCCGGAGCTGCGCCCCTACCGCGCCGTTACCCTGGTTGCCGCCCTGCTGCACGACATTGGGCACCCTCCTTTTAGCCATGCAGGGGAGGAGATTTTTGGCTGCCGCCATGAGGTCTGGACGGCCCGCATTGTACGCGAGGATCCCCAGGTGGCGACTCTTCTGGCGGAGTTCGACCCGCAACTGCCCGCTCAACTGGAGCAGGTGTGGCAGAAACGCTTCCCCCTGCCGCTGGTGGGGCAGCTCATTGCCAGCCAACTGGACTGCGACCGTTTTGATTACCTCATGCGCGACAGCCTGCTCACCGGCGCCCAATACGGCCACCTGGATCTGGATCGCATCCTCACGGTGTTGGACTACGACCCGGAGACGGGATCCCTCTCCATTCCCGCCCGCAAAGGCCTGGGGGCCATCGAGCACTACCTGGTGGTGCGCTATTTCATGTACACCCAGGTGTACCAGCACCCCAAGAGCCTCTGTGCCCGTTTTATCTTGGAGCGGCTATTCAGGCGGGCAGAGGCGCTCCTGCAAAGGGGGGAGATTGAGCTGGATCCCATCCTCAGCGCTTGGTGCTGGGCCTCGCTGGCGGCTCAAAAAGGGGATCCCTTCGAGTTGCCGCTCCCCCTCTACTTGGCTGCCGACGATATCATCTTCAGCTACCCCATGCGCCTCTGGGCCATGTCGGGGAAGGATCCCATCTTGGCGGATCTGTCGCGGCGCTACTTGGAGCGGGATTTGTTCAAGGCCCGCAACATTACCCAGTTGTCTGAGGAACAACGCCAAACCCTGGTGGCCGCCGTGCAGGCCAAAATGCTGCGGGATGGGCTGGATCCTGAAAGCTATTTGGGCATCCGCTCTGCCCATGTCCAGGGCTATAGCTTTTATGACCAAGGGATCCAGCTCAAAACCGAGCGTGGCTATGAAGAAATTGCCCATCTTTCCCCTTTTGTGCGTGCCTTGGTGGAAACCCAGCGCCAGGTCTGGCTAATCTTTCCCCGGCCCTATGGCGATATCGTAGAAGGGGTTTTGTCTGCCTAGAAAATCATTGGGCCATCCCAGAGCTAGAGCATTAGAGGTGGGAATCTGTTCCTGAGCACATCTAAACAACGAGGGAAGCAGGAGTGGGGATCCGAGAAATCCTAACGGGGGTATTGTCCTTAACAGCTTTGGCGATTGCCCTAGTGGCTCTGCAACTGAGGCGAGCGTTGCGGGCTTCCCCCTGGCTGAGGGATCCCCCGGCGGAACAGGCAGGGGAAATCGCGGCCGGGATGGAGCGGCTGGCGGTGATCGTGCCCGCCTACAACGAGGCCGAGAACGTGGTGGGCTGCCTGAGCAGCATTCTGGACAGCACCTCTGCCCCTTTACAGGTGTGGTTGGTGGACGATGAATCCACGGATGCCACTTGGGAGCTGGCCCAAGCCCTGGCTGCCGAACGGCAAGATCCGCGCCTACACCTGCTCAAGGGGGATCCCCGTCCCAAAGGCCAAAGGTGGGTGGGCAAAAACTGGGCCTGTGCCCAAGCCGTCGCCCGCGTAGAAGCCGACTACTTGCTGTTTCTGGATTGCGACGTGCGGCTGGGATCCGGTGCCATTGAAGCGGCCTTAGGACATTTGCTGGCAAGCGGCAGCGGCTTGGTGAGTGTAGGGCCGCAATTGGTGTGCGGTTGCCTAGCGGAGTGGCTGGTGCAACCCATCATGATGACCATCCTGGCGGTGGGTTACAACTTTGCCGCCGTGAACGATCCCGACAACCCCAAAGCCTTTGCCTTTGGTCCCTTCCTGCTGTTTCGCCGCTCCGCCTACGAGCAAGTGGGCGGGCATGCCGGAGTGGCCGATGTGGTGATCGAGGATGTGGCCCTGGGGCAACGGATCAAAGCCCAGGGGTTGGGCCTGCAAATTTGCCTGGGGGGGCCGCGGGTGCGCAGCCGCATGTATGCCAACGGGGCTGCCCTTTGGGAAGGGTGGACCAAAAACTGGTTCCTGGGCCTGGAGCGCAACTGGGCCTTGGCGGTGTTGGCAATGGGTACGGTCTTGGGGATCTGCAGCTTGCCCTGGTTGGGGGTGATCCTGGCTGGGGCTACGGGATCCCTGGAGGTGCTGTTGGCCAGCTTGGCAGGGATCCTGGCCCAATTGGCCATCCGGCTTCTGCTCCGGCATTGGGCGCATCTGCCCCTCTGCTACTGGTGGCTAACGGCAGTGGGGGGTTGGGCGACAGCGGCCATCATCTTGGCTTCGGCCATCCGCACCACCACCGGCCGCAACTGGACCTGGCGGGGCCGTTCTCTCGCCGTCCAGAGTGTGCCAACACCCTAGAAACGGGGCAAGAACATGGTCTAATGGGGGATGTTCGGGAGACAGGCAAGCTGGGTTTAGAAACGGTGGAATAACACACTATGCAGGCTCTGGTCATCGGATCGGGGGGACGAGAACACGCCCTGGCCTGGAAGCTGTTGCAGTCTCCCCAGGTTACTCGGATCTACTGTGCCCCCGGCAACGGCGGCATGCAGCAGCTGCCCCGCTGTCAATCCGTGGCTTTGGCGGCTACCGACATTGAAGGCCTGGTGCGGTTTGCTACCGTACAAGGGATCCGCCTGACGGTGGTAGGGCCAGAGCTGCCCTTGGTGCAGGGGATCGTGGACGCCTTCCAGGCAGCAGGGTTGCCCATTTTCGGGCCTAGCCGCGCCGCTGCCCAACTGGAAGGAAGCAAACTCTGGGCTAAGCAATTGATGCAAGAGGCGGGGATCCCGACTGCTCGCGCTACCGGCTTTGCTGAGCTATCTGCCGCTGTGGCCTATCTCGACTCCCAGAGTTTCCCAGTGGTCATCAAAAAAGACGGACTGGCTGCCGGCAAGGGGGTAACCGTTGCCCAAAACCGGGAAGAAGCCGTGCAAGCCCTGGAAGCAGCCCTGGCCAAGCCGGGCGATCAGGTGCTGATCGAGGAGTTTATCCCCGGCCAGGAGGTGTCGGTTTTGGCTCTAACCGATGGCCAGATCTGTGTGCCGCTGCCACCTGCCCAGGACTACAAGCGCCTTGGCGAGGGCGATACTGGCCCCAACACCGGCGGCATGGGAGCTCATGCCCCTGCGGATCACCTGGTCACTCCAGAAGGGTTGGCCCGCATCCAAACCCAGATCCTGGATCCCACCCTGGAGGCTTTGCAACGGCGGGGCATCCGCTACCAGGGGGTGATCTATGCCGGTTTGATGATCACGCCCAGTGGGGATCCCTACGTGTTGGAGTACAACTGCCGCTTTGGGGATCCCGAAGCTCAGGTCATCCTGCCCTTGCTGGAAAACCCTTTGGACGAGGTGCTGCTGGCCTGTATAGAAGGACGGCTGGCCCAAATCCAGCTCAAATGGAAACCCGGCTATGCCGCCTGCGTGGTGATGGCAGCCCCAGGCTATCCCGATGCCTACGAGCGAGGGATCCCCATCTCCGGCTTGGATGCAGCTGCCACCACGGGGGCGTTGGTGTTTCATGCGGGTACCCGCCAGGCAGGCAAGCAGCTCCTGAGCGATGGCGGGCGCGTTCTCTGTCTTACCGGCCAAGGGGCAACCCTACCCGAGGCCCTGCGCCAAGCCTACGCAGCTGTGGAGCAAGTGCAGTTTCCCAAGGCCTACTACCGTTCTGACATCGGCAGCCACGCCCTGGGGCCTGCCGTCCGCCGAGGAGTGATCCCTACCCCATAAAGCCATCCCTTGCCCTCTCAGCTGCAGCCGGATGGAAGAAGCCCCAGAGGGGTCGCTCCTCCAGGGCCCATAAAGCAGCTTTGAAAAAAGCTTTGATGCTTAGACGATAGCGCTTTCGGTAACCAGACGGCAACAGTGATATCAAAAGCTCAACTTTACTTTAGATTCCTTAACAATAGCCCTCTGCTTTGACTAGGCACGGATATTGCTGAGCTGAGTCTCTCCCCTCTCGAGGGGGATCCCCCATTAGCCCACTTGAACTGTTGCGGACCCGGATCCCCTAGAGCAGGCATTTCCTCTCCCAGGGTGGAAGAGGGGTTGGGGGTGGTCGTCTGGGGCAGCGCATGGCAGAGGAGCATGACTCTAGTCAATAATAAGCTCAACTATACTGAAAATAATGTATAA
>NZ_JANSHO010000039.1:5148-9855 GCF_047502635.1 Synechococcus sp. RC10B2 | reverse complement strand
CGGGCTTTTCCGCCCCGCACTCAAGTGCGGGGCTACCAAGCTATCCTTTTGTGTGGTATGAGTCTTACGAGGATGAGATTGAGGAGTTTCGCAAAAACTTTTGGTAGTCGGCTTTGCGTTGGAGTCCATCCGCCACAAAGATTCTCCACAGGCTGAGGCTACTCCTCAGGATGTTCTCCACTACTGCCTGAACCAATGGCCTTGGGAGGCGGTACAAACGGTAGTGGAAGGCCGGGCATACCACGCCAAATCTCAAAGCGGTGACCAAGGTGCCGCTTTGTTCTATAACGATAAACTGGTCTACCCGTTAGTCGTCACACCAGCAGCTTCTCTCTTCTGGGAAGCTCCCCTAGACAAGGAGGGCCTGATGGCGAAACCATTGGGCCTTTTCACTCTTTCTTTATCTTGTGGGAGGATCCCCCCAGCCTAAGGAACTTTCGGCAGGATAAGAGACGAATACAATGGTAGTATCATGGCTGCTTTTATTCCCAATCTGCAGGGATCCCGCGGTAAGCTGCAGTGCCGCGCCTTAGCCTGGGCGGTATTTGTCTTTGGCCTGCACTGAGGACTGCACAAAACAAGGAGACGACCGTGGCGCGGGCAAGATGGGATCATTTCGAACACATGGCCGATGTCGGCGTCCGCGGCTATGGGGCGACCCCGGAGGAAGCTTTTGCCCAGGCAGCTTTGGCCCTGACTGCGGTGATCACCAGCGTGGATGAAGTAGCTCCCAGGGAGCGGCTAGAGATTGAGCTAGAAAATTCAGGCGATCTGGAACTGTTGTTGGTGGATTTCCTGAACGCAGTGATCTACGAGATGGCAGTCAGAGGAATGCTCTTTGGGAAAGTTGAAGTGCATCTTGCAAAAGACCATCTCAAGGCCAGCCTGTGGGGGGAAAGAGTTGACCGCGCCAAGCACCGACCGGCAGTAGAAGTTAAAGGGGCAACTTACACGCAACTCAAGGTAGCCCAAGAGGGTGAGCTTTGGGTGGCACAGTGTGTGGTGGATGTGTAAAGGAGGCAGTCTATGGATATCAAGAAACTTGAGCGTGTAGATGAGACTGTCTGGCGCATTCCTCCTAAAGGCAAAATGCGTGCCCCAGTCTTGATCTTTGCCGATGAGGAGTTAATCCGGGAGATGGACGACAAAGTGGCCGAGCAGGCCAGCAACGTGACCACCTTGCCAGGGATCGTGGGAGCCTGCTACGTGATGCCAGATGCCCACTGGGGCTATGGTTTTCCCATCGGTGGGGTGGCTGCTTTCGATGCGGAAGAAGGGGGGGTGATTTCCGCCGGCGGCGTGGGCTTTGACATCTCCTGCGGCGTGAGAACCTTGCGGACGGGGCTGACGCGCGAAGAAGTGGAGGAAGCGGCAGAACCCTTAGCCAATGCCTTGTATGCGAGCGTACCGGTAGGGCTTGGCAGCCGCAGCAAGATCTCCTTGAGCGACAAAGAGATGGAAGCCATGCTGGAAGGCGGAGCAGAATGGGCTGTGGCTCAAGGCTACGGCAAGAAAACAGATCTAGAGCGCATCGAAGAACATGGCCGCATGCGGGGAGCAATGCCGAGCGAAGTCTCCGCCTATGCGCGTGAGCGCCAGCGGCGGGAGATGGGGACTCTAGGCTCAGGTAACCACTACCTCGAAGTCCAGGTTGTTGACGAGATCTACGATCCCAAGGCTGCCGAGAGCTTCGGCCTCAAGCAGGGGGAAGTGGTCATTACTATTCACTGCGGCTCCCGGGGCTTGGGTCACCAGATTGGCACGGAGTATTTGAAGAAGATGCAAGAGGCGGCTAAAGAGCACGGCATAGAGCTGCCTGACCGCGAGCTGGCGTGTGCGCCCTTGAAGTCCAAAGTGGGGCAAAGCTACCTGGGAGCAATGCGGGCAGCTATCAACTGCGCCTTGGCCAACCGCCAGATCATCACCCACTGGGTGCGCCAGGTATTCGCCGAGCTTTTTCCCAAGGCTGAACTCGACCTTATCTACGACGTCTCCCACAACACCTGTAAGGAGGAGACGCACGTGATAGAGGGGAAAAAACGTCGCCTGTTCGTCCACCGCAAGGGGGCAACGCGCGCTTTTGGGCCTGGCCACCCAGAGATCCCTCAGGCTTTCCGCTCTATCGGTCAGCCGGTCATCATCGGCGGCTCCATGGGCACGGCCTCCTACATTCTGGTCGGCACGGAGCAAAGTGAGGCCCTTTCCCTCTCCTCGGCCTGCCACGGCGCCGGAAGGGCGATGAGTCGCAACCAAGCTCTCAAAGCCTGGACAGGGCAGGAGATCGTCGAACAACTGAGGCGGCGCGGCGTCATCGTCCGCAGCCCTTCTTTGCGGGGGGTAGCCGAAGAAGCGCCCCAGGCCTACAAAAACGTAGATAAAGTTGTGCGCGCTGCCGACCAAGCCAAGATCGCGAAACTCGTAGCGCGCCTAAGACCCATTCTGTGTATCAAGGGCTAGTTTTTTCTTTCTGACTTCTCAAGATCCCCCCGAAGGGAAAACACTGCTAAAACCTTTGCCGCTCTCGGAATGCCGGGAGCGGTTTCCAATTTCTAGGGATCCCTCTGAAGGGATAACTTCAGGGGATCCAGATCATCCCTGGAACACAGCAGGGGGAGTTTCCAAAGTTTCCAATTCCTAGGGATCCCCCCGAAGGGGGAACTTCGCAGTCCACTACCGGGTGTACAACCCGGGTGTGGAGTTTCCAATTTCTAGGGATCCCCCCGAAGGGGGAACTTATTCCTTGAACGGGGAACAGGAGATTATATCCACTCCCTTGTTTCCAATCTCTAGGGATCCCCCCGAAGGGGGAACGATTCGGGCAGTGAACACAACTCTGCCCATTCTAAAAATAGTTTCCAATTTCTAGGGATCCCCCCGAAGGGGGAACCCTAGGGTTCCAAGGACGTTCCTGGGCCGTTTAAGGCCCGTGTTTCCAATTTCTAGGGATCCCCCCGAAGGGGGAACTCGGCGGGGTGTACGTACACCACATCGCCTTCCGAGATAGGTTTCCAATTTCTAGGGATCCCCCCGAAGGGGGAACAGGAAAACGAGCTCTTTGAGGGATTGCCTTGCCCCCCGTGGTTTCCAATTTCTAGGGATCCCCCCGAAGGGGGAACCGGCTGTCCCGAACGTTACTATGCAGTGGTCTACCATCAGTTTCCAATTTCTAGGGATCCCCCCGAAGGGGGAACCTTCTTTATTCAGAGGAGTGCCAATTCCTTAGGGACGTGTTTCCAATTTCTAGGGATCCCCCCGAAGGGGGAACCACCACGAATAAACCCGTCCTGAAATATTAACCATGACCCCCGTTTCCAATTTCTAGGGATCCCCCCGAAGGGGGAACACAACGTGTCCTTGTTTACCCCTGATGATCTATCCAGTGTTTCCAATTTCTAGGGATCCCCCCGAAGGGGGAACAAAAGGAGTTGAAAATGTCGAAACGGCGCCTTATCTGGACGTTTCCAATTTCTAGGGATCCCCCCGAAGGGGGAACTACAAGGGAGGGGCATATGGTGAAGTATACCAAGGAAGTTTCCAATTTCTAGGGATCCCCCCGAAGGGGGAACATAAGAAAGAACAACTACCCCAGGGTGTATACCGAGCCTATCAATGTTTCCAATTTCTAGGGATCCCCCCGAAGGGGGAACAGGAACTGACCATCAACTTCCGCCTGTTCACCCCGGTTTCCAATTTCTAGGGATCCCCCCGAAGGGGGAACAGGTTATCGACTGGCAAGGGTAACTGTCTAGCAACCGGAAGTTTCCAATTTCTAGGGATCCCCCCGAAGGGGGAACGGCTATCTGGATCGGGCGGGTTCCAGAATTGTTGTAGTTTCCAATTTCTAGGGATCCCCCCGAAGGGGGAACGTTCTCCCGTCGCATCAAGATGCCTGTGCCTCCCGAGTGGCGTTTCCAATTTCTAGGGATCCCCCCGAAGGGGGAACAAACTCTTCGCAAAACCAGTTGCCTCCGCCAACGTCTTTACGGTTTCCAATTTCTAGGGATCCCCCCGAAGGGGGAACTATCCAAAACAGGGGCGACCAGGGTAACGTTCTCGTGTTTCCAATTTCTAGGGATCCCCCCGAAGGGGGAACACTTCAGCGCCTACGCGGAGGCTCTGCACAACTGGGAGTGTTTCCAATTTCTAGGGATCCCCCCGAAGGGGGAACTGATACTTTGGGCCACGGCATGGAGTTGGCCTTATGGTTGTTTCCAATTTCTAGGGATCCCCCCGAAGGGGGAACACTTCAGCGCCTACGCGGAGGCTCTGCACAACTGGGAGTGTTTCCAATTTCTAGGGATCCCCCCGAAGGGGGAACTGATACTTTGGGCCACGGCATGGAGTTGGCCTTATGGTTGTTTCCAATTTCTAGGGATCCCCCCGAAGGGGGAACTTGCGCCCTCAGCTTAACGCTCACCACGGGCCAGTCGCGTTTCCAATTTCTAGGGATCCCCCCGAAGGGGGAACTGGCCGGATCCCTTGTCGCTAGTCTCGGATGAAGGATCCGTTTCCAATTTCTAGGGATCCCCCCGAAGGGGGAACGTGCAGTCGATGGAGTTAATCAATGAACGAAGAAATATAGTTTCCAATTTCTAGGGATCCCCCCGAAGGGGGAACAAAACCGCAGGCGACGGCCATAGCCCTTAGAGAATGTTTCCAATTTCTAGGGATCCCCCCGAAGGGGGAACAAAACCGCAGGCGACGGCC
>NZ_JANSHO010000039.1:2956-5048 GCF_047502635.1 Synechococcus sp. RC10B2 | reverse complement strand
ATAGCCCTTAGAGAATGTTTCCAATTTCTAGGGATCCCCCCGAAGGGGGAACAGCCATCTTGGCTGCGGCCAAGGAGCGACTGCAGGTGCTGCTGTTTCCAATTTCTAGGGATCCCCCCGAAGGGGGAACACGCCCTCTCCCCATAACTCCTGCCGCGTGTCCCAGGGAAGGTTTCCAATTTCTAGGGATCCCCCCGAAGGGGGAACAGCAAGTATTCAACGGCAGCATTCCTCGCTTGATCATCGTTTCCAATTTCTAGGGATCCCCCCGAAGGGGGAACTTTAGCTATGGGCTGTTACCAGGAGATCACCCAGCGTCCGCGGTTTCCAATTTCTAGGGATCCCCCCGAAGGGGGAACGGGAGTATGATAGTACTCCCAGAGTGTTCCAGGGGCAGTTTCCAATTTCTAGGGATCCCCCCGAAGGGGGAACCCCCTTCGCAGTCACTAAACCTGCGTCGAGAACCACGGCTGTTTCCAATTTCTAGGGATCCCCCCGAAGGGGGAACGTCTTTCACTGACCATACGGTCAGCTCGCGCAGCACCGAGTTTCCAATTTCTAGGGATCCCCCCGAAGGGGGAACGTCCGAGTTAGATTACTCGGCGGCAGTACAAAAACTGGTTTCCAATTTCTAGGGATCCCCCCGAAGGGGGAACATCCCAGTAGCGTCCAAGCCCTCGGATGACGGGGGTACGGTTTCCAATTTCTAGGGATCCCCCCGAAGGGGGAACCAGCAATGCGGGCACAAATCAAGGCGGCAAAAGCCGCGTAGTTTCCAATTTCTAGGGATCCCCCCGAAGGGGGAACAGTTGAAATCTGGCGCAACCCCGTTCTACCGGGGTTGTTTCCAATTTCTAGGGATCCCCCCGAAGGGGGAACAACATGTAATCCGCACCTAACAGCCTGAGGATGTACCGTTTCCAATTTCTAGGGATCCCCCCGAAGGGGGAACATTCGTTTATCCGTGGCCGAGGCTCTAGGTCTCCCACGTGTTCGTTTCCAATTTCTAGGGATCCCCCCGAAGGGGGAACCACCGGCGCTGTCCAGCAGTAGGATCCCTACAGGTGCTGGTTTCCAATTTCTAGGGATCCCCCCGAAGGGGGAACATCTGGCGGTGAAGTTTGCGGCAGGATTAAGCGTGATCGTTTCCAATTTCTAGGGATCCCCCCGAAGGGGGAACGTTCTAAGGCTTTCAGCAGAGCTCCGCCCTTCCCTGCGTTTCCAATTTCTAGGGATCCCCCCGAAGGGGGAACATTGCGTACCAGTCGAGGTTCTCGAGCATCCACCAAACCGTTTCCAATTTCTAGGGATCCCCCCGAAGGGGGAACGGCTTCCTCAAGCGTATCCACGTCTTGAGTAGTGCCTTTGTTTCCAATTTCTAGGGATCCCCCCGAAGGGGGAACGAAGCCTTTGTTACGATGTTGGAATACAATCTTGGAAGTTTCCAATTTCTAGGGATCCCCCCGAAGGGGGAACTTTGTTGTACTCAGCTTGGAGTAAGCTGACTACTTGGTTGTTTCCAATTTCTAGGGATCCCCCCGAAGGGGGAACCTGTAGTGTCTTTAAAGGCCTTTGCAGACACTGTTCTGTAGTTTCCAATTTCTAGGGATCCCCCCGAAGGGGGAACACCTTGTACGATAGGAACTACACCACTACACTTAACGCCGTTTCCAATTTCTAGAGATCCCCCCGAAGGGGGAACTTGTCGTCCAGCCTTCGGCGTCAGTGTAGCGATAGGCTGTTTCCAATTTCTAGGGATCCCCCCGAAGGGGGAACTTCATTGCACTTACCTCCCTTTACTAAGGAGAAACAACACGTTTCCAATTTCTAGGGATCCCCCCGAAGGGGGAACTCCAAAAGTCCTCAAGCTCTTCTGGAAAGCAGCAAAGGTTTCCAATTTCTAGGGATCCCCCCGAAGGGGGAACTATAAGAGTCGCCTGTTGTTCTGCTGTTTTGGTTGCCATTGTTTCCAATTTCTAGGGATCCCCCCGAAGGGGGAACACCAAACCGTCCTCCGCTATGGAGGCCTGGAGGCTCGTTTCCAATTTCTAGGGATCCCCCCGAAGGGGGAACACCAAACCGTCCTCCGCTA
>NZ_JANSHO010000039.1:0-2856 GCF_047502635.1 Synechococcus sp. RC10B2 | reverse complement strand
TGGAGGCCTGGAGGCTCGTTTCCAATTTCTAGGGATCCCCCCGAAGGGGGAACTCTCACAAAACTTCCGAAGTATCCACTCCGGAAGTCGTTCGGAGATGTTTCCAATTTCTAGGGATCCCCCCGAAGGGGGAACTGTTTGGGATAAACAACACCCAGGAGAAATCCTGGGTGTTTCCAATTTCTAGGGATCCCCCCGAAGGGGGAACGATACCACGCGATCAGGATGATGCGGCCTTTGAGGCGTTTCCAATTTCTAGGGATCCCCCCGAAGGGGGAACGGGGTGTAGTCGATGGAGGGCGACAAATGCACTCTTCTCGTTTCCAATTTCTAGGGATCCCCCCGAAGGGGGAACCTTTACCACATCTACAGCTGCGGCATGCCACGATAGTGTTTCCAATTTCTAGGGATCCCCCCGAAGGGGGAACGCCTAGGATCCGCGCCCACCTGGCGTGGCGGGCCAGCATCTCGTTTCCAATTTCTAGGGATCCCCCCGAAGGGGGAACGCCAAACAATTGTCAAACAAATTCGACAACAGGCTGAACAAGCGTTTCCAATTTCTAGGGATCCCCCCGAAGGGGGAACCAAAACCCTACGAATGACCTCACGAGAACTTACTTTGGTTTCCAATTTCTAGGGATCCCCCCGAAGGGGGAACAACATATTGGCGGCAGGGCTTGCCGACCTCAATGGGCAGGTTTCCAATTTCTAGGGATCCCCCCGAAGGGGGAACGTAGTGTTTTAGCAGTTGAGCTTAAAGAGCATCCTGAGGTCAGTTTCCAATTTCTAGGGATCCCCCCGAAGGGGGAACAACTGTCTGCAAGAGATCCGTTGACCCAAATGAACCAGTTGTTTCCAATTTCTAGGGATCCCCCCGAAGGGGGAACCAAAGCCGAGATCGTCGGCGTGAGCACAAGAGACATGTTGTTTCCAATTTCTAGGGATCCCCCCGAAGGGGGAACTCCAACTGATTTAACTCTGTCACCAAAGGCTACCACTAGGGTGTTTCCAATTTCTAGGGATCCCCCCGAAGGGGGAACACTTGCGTGGTCCAACGCTTCAGGTATTCAGCCTTGGGTTTCCAATTTCTAGGGATCCCCCCGAAGGGGGAACTTCCCTTAAAACTAGAACAAGGGAGATTTTAAGGAGGGAGTTTCCAATTTCTAGGGATCCCCCCGAAGGGGGAACCTACGTCAACCCAACTAAAGGGCTGATTGACTAGTTCCGTTTCCAATTTCTAGGGATCCCCCCGAAGGGGGAACTCTATTTCCAGGTCTTTGATCTATATTATGACGAGTACTGGTTTCCAATTTCTAGGGATCCCCCCGAAGGGGGAACAAGAACAATTAGACTGCCCCGAAGTTCCACCGGGATACGACGGTTGGTGTTTCCAATTTCTAGGGATCCCCCCGAAGGGGGAACGTCACAAGACCGACCGCGGAACTGCAAGCGAGTGCAATTGTTTCCAATTTCTAGGGATCCCCCCGAAGGGGGAACACGTTGGCCCTCATACACACCCGACACCCGCCGCAGGGTGGTTTCCAATTTCTAGGGATCCCCCCGAAGGGGGAACAAATAGCCTATTACATGGCCGTTGCAAATAGAGTTGATCGTTTCCAATTTCTAGGGATCCCCCCGAAGGGGGAACGGTATAGCCTTAACTAAGGCTAGAGCGTCATTCCAAACTGTTTCCAATTTCTAGGGATCCCCCCGAAGGGGGAACACGGGTTTGACCCAGGACCAGTTAGATTGGTTCCTGTCAAGTTTCCAATTTCTAGGGATCCCCCCGAAGGGGGAACTAGAAGTTGATAAGATAACCGCCCTCACAAACCTGTACGGACGTTTCCAATTTCTAGGGATCCCCCCGAAGGGGGAACTTGAACATGAAAATCGTAATGACAGGTTCCATAGCAAGTTTCCAATTTCTAGGGATCCCCCCGAAGGGGGAACGACGTCCGGGTCGATGGCGGATCCCTCTCGCTCTGCCTCGTTTCCAATTTCTAGGGATCCCCCCGAAGGGGGAACTCACACCTTTACAAGTGCTATACGCACCTGGTTCTGGATTCGAGTTTCCAATTTCTAGGGATCCCCCCGAAGGGGGAACGGAAATCTCCCACGTTCCCAATCCTGTGAGAAAGGTCAAAAGTTTCCAATTTCTAGGGATCCCCCCGAAGGGGGAACCTGACCCTTGCTGGTGGGGCGCAGGCATCGTCAGCACATCCACGTTTCCAATTTCTAGGGATCCCCCCGAAGGGGGAACCGCCCAGCACTGGGGCTCTTGCCCTCGTGGTCTAAACGTTTCCAATTTCTAGGGATCCCCCCGAAGGGGGAACCGCGCCATCGCTGCTGCTTCGCGGATCCCTTGCTCCAGTTTCCAATTTCTAGGGATCCCCCCGAAGGGGGAACATGCCGCGCGTACTGCACGACATACCCTAAGGTAAAGTGGATAGTGTTTCCAATTTCTAGGGATCCCCCCGAAGGGGGAACAAGTTGAGCTAAATAAAGCCCAAATTCGGCTGGCTAGCTCTTGTTTCCAATTTCTAGGGATCCCCCCGAAGGGGGAACTCCACCCCTATTAAACCCAAGCAGGGCAAGGAATGCAAGACCCATTTGCGAGGGATCCGGAAAAAAGTCGGCAAAAAGGGTGCTGGCGAGGGGGCTTTGGGGCCGGAAAGCCTTGTGGCGCAAGGCGTCGAGGGATCGGACGAAAGAATCGGCCTTTGCGGCTTTTGGCGGATCGCTCGCGGAGGCGTTGATACCGTTTGAGTGTGCTTTTGGAAACACCGAGTGCTTAAGTAGGAAGAGCATGACTCTAGTCAATAATAAGCTCAACTATACTGAAAATAATGTATAATA
>NZ_JANSHO010000038.1:0-10371 GCF_047502635.1 Synechococcus sp. RC10B2 | reverse complement strand
GCGGGGCTTCCAGGACTACGTCCCGCTAGCGCGAACGGCGGATTAGCTAAAGCCATCGATGGATGGATGGAGACGTGATGAGCAAGACGCCAGAGGCGCTGCGGCGCTCCGTTGAGCAGTTCCTACTTAATGTACCGGAGCCGCTCGATCCGCTACTTGCCCTCAAGCTGACTCAGTTGGTGGTGAGGCCGGGAGATACAGCTTACGCCATGGGCTCCAGCGATGGCCAGCGAAACCTTGACGAGCGCTGTTGTCCCTGCCCTGGACGTCTGTTGGGGGAATAGACATCATTTGCCCACCTCTGCCGGCAGCCTGGGGTTGAAGAGAGGAAGAAAAAGCGGCCAAGATGGGATCCGGTTGCTTGGCCTCCTATGACTTCCCCGGTTCTCCTCTGGCATCGCCGCGATCTGCGGCTGGCGGACAACACAGCCCTCCACGCGGCGGCGCAGCGCAGCTCCCAGGTGGTGCCGGTTTTCGTTTTCGACCCGCAGGTCTTGCAGCGGGCGGATATGGCCCCAGCCAGGGTGGCGTTTCTCCTCCAGGCGTTACAGGAGCTGCAGGAACGCTACGCCCAGATGGGGATCCCACTCCTGTGGCGGCGGGGAGATCCAGCCGTGGAGCTGCGGCAGTTGGCCGCCGAGCTGGGAGCGCAGGCCGTGTTTTGGAACGAGGATCTGGATCCCTGGGCTCGGCAGCAGGAGAGTCGGGTGCGGGCCAGCTTGGCGGAAGCTGGGATCCCGTCTTTTTCTTACCAAGATATGCTGCTGCACGGGCCAGGGGAAGTGTTGACCCAGGCGGGGGAGCCCTACTCGGTTTTTACCCCTTTCTGGCGCCGCTGGTCTAGCTTGCCCAAGCCGGATCCCTTCCCCATCCCAAAGAGTCTGCAGTCGGTGTCAAGCCTGAAAGCCCAACCTCTGCCCAGCTTGGCGGATCTGGGGTTTGTCTGTGAGCAGCGGATCCCGGCAGCGGGGGAGAGCGTGGCTCAGGGTCTTCTGGAGGATTTTTGTCAGGGCCTGCGCATTTTCGACTACGAGCGGGCCCGCAATTTCCCGGCTGAACAGGGCACCTCTCTCCTCAGCCCCCACCTGTGCTGGGGAACCATCGGCATTCGCCAGGTGTGGCAGGCCACGCGGGAGGTGGAAGCGGAGGTGCGCAGCGAAGAGGCCGAGAGCAGCCTGAAGACTTGGCGGCAGGAGCTGTGCTGGCGCGAGTTTTACAAGCATGTTTTGGTCCACTGGCCCCACGTGGAGAGCGGCGCCTATCGGCGCGCTTTTGATGCGCTGGAGTGGGACAACCGCCAAGATTGGTTTCAGGCCTGGTGCGCCGGGCAGACGGGCTACCCGATTGTGGATGCGGCCATGCGCCAGCTCAACGAGACCGGCTGGATGCACAACCGCTGCCGCATGATCGTGGCCAGCTTTTTAACCAAGGATCTCCTCATCGACTGGCGCTGGGGGGAGCGCTACTTCATGCAAAAGCTTGTAGACGGGGATCTGGCTGCCAACAACGGCGGCTGGCAGTGGAGCGCTGGTGTGGGCACGGATCCCAGGCCGCTGCGCATCTTCAACCCGGCCACCCAGGCGGCCCGCTACGACCCGGAAGGGGAGTACATCCGCCGCTACCTGCCGGAGCTGGCCGGGCTGGATACCCCCGCTTTGCTGTGGGTAGGCGACGATCCCAAGGGATCCTGGGCTCTGCAGGAGCGGCGGCGCTGCGGCTACCCGGATCCCATCGTGGATCACAAAGTGCAGCAGCAGGAGTTCAAGCGGCGCTACCAGGCGGTGCAGCAGGGGCGCTCTCAGCCGGACTAGGCAGCCTATCCACTCCTTCCTGGACAGGAGGTGGCAAGGACTTCCCTCACCCCCGGCCCCTCTCCCTGAGGGAGAGGGGAGTTGGAGCGGCGCGTTCGCGACAGCGTTGCGTAAATAAAAAGGGGATCGCCGGGATCCCCTCCGTCCCCAGAAGTTCCAAGCCAAGGCCGGGCTGCCTGAGACTACGGCTTGAGCTCGCTGGGGATGCGCTCCCCAAAGAGCACGAAGTAGAGGATGCGGTAGATGTCTGTGTTCAGGATTCCAGTGACCGGCACTAGCTCTCGAGCGTTCAGGCCCGCCGCGCGAGCAATGACCCCGCTGCCCACATCGTCCTTGCTGGCCCAGGAGATGCCAAAGGGAAAACGCTTGCCATTTTTGTCCGGAGCGGAGAGGAAGGGCTTTGTGCCAGTGCCGTCCACCCCGTCAAGGGGAGCGCCGCTTTCGTCAGTGGGCGGCAGAGGATTATCGGCAGACTCGACATCCACCAGCTGCATCCCGCCAGCATTGCTGTCGCTGGTGGTGATCATGAAGGTCTTGGGATTCTTCTCGATGAAGTCAAGAATCACCCCGATGGCATCGTCGGCCCGCTTCATGGCCTCCAGGCAGCCGGAAGCATTGAGGTTGTTGCACATGTTGTCGGTGCCCTCTTCTTCAATGACGGCGAAGAAGCCCTTGGGATTGCGGGAGATCCGCTCTAGGGCAAACTGCGTCATCTCGGCAATGGTGGGGGCGCTGGCGATGTAGTTGGGCAAGTTTTCTTTCCGCAACTCTTCTTCAGGCTTGTCGTAGAAGGTGTCCTCGACGTTGAACACCCCCAAAACCTTGGAGACATCTGCCGGCAGCTTCAGCAGCTCGTCGCGGGTGTAGACAACGGCGTACCCCTTTTTCTTGGCCTCCTCAATCAGGTTGCGGCCATCCTTGCGCTTCCCTTGGCCAAAGCGGCCCTGGACGCCTTCCGGCAGCAGCCATTCCTCACCGGCCCCCAGGATGATGTCCACCCCCGACTCCACCACTTGTAGGGCGATCTCCTCATAGTCGCTGCGCTTGGGAACTTCCGCCACGAAAGCAGCCGTTCCCGGCTCAATGATGGATCCCGACTGCACCAGAGCCGTGCCCAAGCCCGCCGCCACTGCTTCCTCCATAATCGTGTTCAGGGTGCCGTTGGCAGAGGGGTACTCTTTGCCGTCCGGATCCAACCCAAAGCTCTTGGCGTGGACACGAGTTCCTGTGGCATGGGTCACCGCTCCGCCGTTGGAAGTTCCCCCAAGCTGGTCGAGATGGTGCCCGCGATAGGGGGCAATCACGGGGAGACGATCCCAGTTCAGAAAGCCATCGGGGCCGTAGTGGAGAATGCGCGTGATGTCCCAGTGGGAGGCCGAAGTGCCATCGGGGTGGAAAAAGATCGCCCCGTTGCCAGTCGGCTTGGGCGCCGCCTGGGCCAGGCCGGAGGAAAAAAGCGAAGAGGACAGCAGGCACAGTGTCGCGGCCACAGCTGCCCTCAAAGAATGGTTACGCATAGTGAGCATGCCCTTGCTTGTTCAAGGCTGGACGTTAAGAAAAGTAACACAGCCTTGACGACCTAGCAAGAGCCCAACTGCCCCTGCAAGCAGAACTCGCCTGCAGGAACGGCTGCTGTTCTGGATTGCCCAGGGTAGATTGTGCGCTCTGCACCTACTGTTAACTATCTCTTAACCATCCCATAACGTCAAGGCTGCTTGGGCCGTTCCAGATCAAGCAGCGCTTTGGGGGGCAGAGGTGAATCGCCAGGCCTGCCTAAGCTGTCTGAGGTATTGTTGCCAACGCTGCAGTTCTCCAGGTTGCAAAGGGATCCCGCCAAAGCGCACCTCCAGGTAGCGCTGCAGGAACTGGATGGCCAGCTCAACCCGGGGCAAGTTGGACTGGCGCAGGTGTTCCAGGCAGGCCTCAGGGCCTAGGTGGGCTGGGATCCCCGCCGCCGTCAAGAGATCTCGCAGTTGCAAATAGAGCCTTGAGATGGCCTGGCGGCGCTGCTGGGACTTGGGCAGGGCCGCCGGGATCCAGCGCATCCCGGCAAAGGCCAGACTTGGCAGCAGGATCCCGACCATCCAGGTGGGCCATTCTGGGGGCGGCTGCCACAGGGATCCCATCACCACTCCATTGGCGGCTGTGGCCAAGAGGATCCATCCCCCATCCTGCCAGCGCACGGCCTGGTAGCGGCGGCGGCGGCCCCAGTAGGCCGTGAAGCCAGTGATGACCATCACCCCCACCAGCGGCAGGCTGTTTTGCTGCAGGCTTTGCCCCCAGCCCACCAAGCTGCGGCGGAGGGCGGCAACGACATCCTCCTGCTTTTGGGGAGCGGTCACGCGGCTGGCCAGCTCCTGAATCTGCCGCCAGATCTGCCGCTGGGTGGATAGATCGTACTGGATGACGTACTTAAACCAACGGAAGCGCAGGCTGTCGTAAAAATCTTGCAGGGGATCCCACCAGCTTTGCCGCTGGCTGACATTGGCCTCGGGCGGCGTGGCGTCGAAGATGATCCATCCATAGGGGCCAAAGGGGATCTCCGTCCACGAGTGGGCATCGGCGTTGCGCACCGCCAGGTACTTTTCCTGCGCCACCCAGCGCCCGCCCAAGAAGCCATTGACCACGCGGGCCGGGATGCCGAGGCTGCGGGCCAGCACCGTCAGGGCGGTGGCAAAGTATTCGCAGTGGCCGCGGCGGTGGGTAAACAAAAAGGCCTCCAAAGGCGGCTCGGCCCCGGGATCCGGCAGATCGGTGGTGTAGGCGTAGTTCTCCAGCAGGTAGTTCTGCAGAGCCGCTACCTTGCCAAAGACGTCGGGGATCCCAGCCGTGATCTCCTCTGCCAAGGCGGGAATGCGCGGATCCAGCTCTGCCGGCAACTGCAGGTAGGCTGCCTGCTGGGCTGGGTCAAGCGCACTCAGCAGCTCCTCCTGGCTAAGCTGGCGCAGGCGGGGCCTTAGATCCTGGGGGATCCAGCTCACGGCGCGGTAGAGATAGGGCAGCCGGGGGGGCAGAGAATGGCTGACATCCCCGCTCTCGTGCAGGAGCAGGCGGCGAGTTTGCCGTTGCCATGCCTGCTGCGGAGTCATCGCCCCACCTCGATCTAGCCACTCCACCTCTAGCAGCGGCGCCACCCCAAAGACGGTGGTGGTGGCCAGCGGCTCTAGGTAAATCCGCTGCTCCAGGGGGAAGAACTGGAGGTCGCTCGCAGTGGGGATCAAGGGGGAAGCCGAGAGATCAAAGACCCCTGCTGCAGTGGGGAAAATCGGGATCGCGCGGTTCAGCGTCCGCGACCAAGCCCGCCCGTCGTAGCGATCAAAGCTCATGCCACGCCAGTAGAGGGACTCCACCTGGGGGGGCACCCCTGCCGGGAACTCCACCCGCAGGGCAACGGTGTTGTCGGTTTTAAGGGTGCCGAACTCCCCCAGGCTGACTTCTTCGGCAAAGCCGGTGGTCATCACCGGCGAGCGGGCCTGCCGGCCCAAGATCCCCAAGCTGAGCCGCGGGAAGAGGAAAAACAAAACCACCGAGAGAATTGTTGCCAGCAAGGCCAGGGATCCCAGAAACCCCAAAAAGCTGAGGTCGATCCCGCGGACTTGGCTGGCCGCCTGCGGGTGCTGCTCCGCCTGCAGGCGCAGGTGATAGAGGGTGAGGTTAACCAGCCCCACCCCCACATACAGCAGGAATAAAAACCCAAAGCTGATGTCTTCGTTGAAGAGGGTGGCGATGGCCATCAGCAGCAGAGACAGCACCGCCAACTGGATGTGGTCTGCTGCCCGTTCCCGCTGGAACAACTTGGCCCCTGTTAGGTAAAGCACCAGGCCTATGGCCCCATCCGAAAGCGGCAGCACGCCCGCCAGCACCAGGGCCGCCAAGCTGACCAACACGCTCACCGTCAGGGGCATCCACAGGGAAGCATAGCGGGCAAAACTAATCCGGGGCGGCTCCCAAAACCAACTGGCAGCCCCCGCCGCCAAGCAGAGGGCGATAACCGCCGGCGACAGGGCCTGATCCCCCAGACAAAGGGCCGTGAAGGCGATCCCCACCAGCAGGTAGATGAAGACTTTTTGGACAGCAAGCAGCGGCCAGGTCATGGGCTAGGTTGCTTCGGGATCCTCAAGTGGCCCTTCCAAGATAGCCAAGTCTTTTTCCTTCTCCTGCCCACGATAGACCCAGCTTGCTGGTACCCCCTCTCGATTGGAGAAGACAGACCTCTGCCGCGGCACTAGAAGGCACTAGAATCGTTAATGTTCCTTAACTTTCGTTGTTTTTCGACCTGCGCTGCGCACAGAGGGGACGAGATGTCCGGCCAGAACGAAATCCACGTAGTGGGGGCGCGGCAGCACAACCTCAAAAACCTCGAGCTGCGGATCCCGCGCAATCGCCTGGTGGTGTTTACGGGCGTCTCTGGATCCGGCAAATCTTCTCTGGCCTTCGACACCATCTTTGCCGAGGGGCAGCGGCGCTATGTGGAGTCCCTCAGCGCCTACGCGCGGCAATTTCTGGGGCAACTGGACAAACCGGATGTAGACCGCATCGAGGGCTTGAGCCCGGCCATTGCCATCGACCAAAAGTCCACCAGCCACAACCCCCGCTCCACGGTGGGCACCGTTACCGAAATCTACGACTACCTGCGGCTGCTCTACGGGCGGGCCGGGATCCCCCACTGCCCCCATTGTGACCGGGTGATTGCCCCCCAGACGGTGGATCAAATGGTGGACCAGATCCTGGCCCTGCCGGAGCGGACGCGCTTTCAGTTGCTGGCGCCTGTGGTGAGGGAAAAAAAGGGCACCCATGCAGCCCTCTTGCAGAGCTTGCGCCAGCAGGGGTTTGTGCGGGTGCGCATCGACGGCCAAGTGCGGGATCTGAGCGAAGAGATCGAGTTGGCCAAAAACAAGGCCCACACCATTGAGGTGGTGGTGGATCGGCTGGTCAAGGGCCCCGAGATCGCCGAGCGGCTGGCCGATTCCCTGACCACCTGTCTGCGCCAGTCGGGGGGACTGGCGGTGGTGGAGCTCTTGCCGCGAGAGGAAGAGCGGGAACACCTGCTGCAAAAAGTGGCCGAGGTGGCGGGGCAGTACCTCAACGGCAAGCCGACGGAGCTGATCTTTTCGGAACAATTTGCCTGCCCCGAACATGGCTCGGTGCTGGGCGAGCTGTCGCCGCGGCTATTTTCCTTCAACTCCCCCATCGGCGCCTGTCCTGTCTGTCACGGGCTGGGCTTTGAGCCCATCTTCGACCCCGACCGGATCGTGCCGGATCCCAAGCTCCCTTTGTACGCGGCCATCGCCCCCTGGGCGGAGCGGGAGAACCCCTACTACCTGGCCCTGCTGGCGGGGGCCGCCAAGGCCTTTGGCTTTGAGCTCAGCAGCCGCTGGTGCGACCTCACCCCTGAGCAGCAGCAGCTCCTCCTCTACGGCAGCGACCAGGAGATCTACGTTGAAGCGGAATCCCCCTACCGGGGCCGGGGGTACTACCGCCGCTACGAAGGGGTGATCCCCCAGTTGCAGCGGCACTACCAAGAAACTACCTCCGAAACCTACCGGCAAAAGCTAGAGGCCTACCTCACCTACCGCCCCTGTGCTGCCTGTGGCGGATCCCGGCTGCGGCCGGAGGCCCTGGCGGTGCGCGTCGGCGGCTACCGCATCACGGATCTCACCCAGATCTCCATTGGCGATTGCCTGCGCCGCCTGGAAGACCTCAAGCTCACCCCCCGCCAGGCCCAGATTGCCGAGCTGGTGCTGCGGGAGATCCGAACCCGGCTGCAGTTTTTAATCGATGTGGGCCTCGACTACCTCACCCTGGCCCGACCGGCCATGACCCTTTCGGGGGGCGAGGCGCAGCGGATCCGGCTGGCCAGCCAGATTGGCTCCGGCCTGACGGGGGTGCTCTACGTGTTGGATGAACCCTCCATCGGCTTGCACCAGCGGGACAACGAGCGCTTGTTGCAAACCCTGTTGCGCCTGCGGGATCTGGGCAACACCCTCATTGTGGTGGAACACGACGAGGAAACCATCCGCGCCGCCGACCACATCGTGGACATCGGCCCTGGAGCTGGCATTCACGGGGGAGAAGTGGTGGCCCAAGGGTCTCTAGCCAACATCCTGGCCTGCGATCGCTCCATGACCGGAGCTTACCTTTCGGGGCGGAGGCGGATCCCTACCCCTGCCCAGCGCCGACCGGGGAAAGGGGTTGCCCTCAAGCTCACCAATGCCCACAAAAACAACCTCAAGCACATCGATGTGGAGATCCCGCTCGGCAAACTAGTCTGTGTTACGGGGGTCTCCGGCTCCGGCAAGTCCACCTTGGTCAACGAGTTGCTCTACCCTGCCCTGCAGCACTACCTTGGCCAGAAGGTGCCCAAGCCGGCGGAAATGGGGGAGTTACACGGCATTGAACACATCGACAAGGTTATTGTCATCGACCAATCCCCCATTGGCCGCACTCCTCGCTCCAACCCTGCCACCTACACGGGTCTATTTGATCCCATCCGCCAGGCCTTTGCCCAGACTCTAGAGGCCAAGGCTAGAGGCTATCACGCTGGCCACTTTTCCTTCAACGTCAAGGGGGGGCGCTGTGAAGCCTGCAAAGGGCAGGGGGTGAACGTGATTGAGATGAATTTCCTGCCCGATGTGTATGTTACCTGCGAAGTGTGTGGCGGCAGCCGCTACAGCCGCGAGACCCTCCAGGTCAGGTACAAGGGCAAAAACATTGCCGAAGTCTTGGACATGACGGTGGGGGAGGCGCTGGAGTTTTTTGCCGCCCTACCCCCTGCCGCCAAGATTCTACAGACGCTGGCCGATGTGGGCCTTGACTACATCAAGCTGGGCCAGCCGGCCCCCACCCTCTCCGGCGGGGAAGCGCAGCGGGTAAAGCTGGCGGCAGAACTGTCCCGCCGTTCCACCGGCAAAACCCTCTACCTGCTGGATGAGCCCTCCACTGGCCTGTCTTTCTACGACGTTCACAAGCTCTTGAACGTCCTGCAGCGGCTGGTGGATGCGGGCAACACCGTGCTGGTGATCGAGCACAACCTGGACATCCTCCGCTGTGCCGACTGGATCATTGACCTGGGGCCAGAAGGAGGCGACCAGGGCGGCCAGATCGTGGCCGTAGGCACCCCTGAGGCAGTGGCTGAGCAGCCGGGATCCCATACGGGGCGCTACCTGAAGCAGGTTTTGCAACGCCATCCCCCCGGCCAGTAAGCCCTGCTATCCCCACCCTCTGAGAGACAAGTTGGACAAAGGTCGACTTTGAACCGGGCGGCTGCTTTCTTCACTGATGTCCTGCCCAGTTCTCTTCAAAACAAAAGCTCTTCAATGACTTCGTTGGAAAACAGCCAGCCCTCCGGCGGGACTAGCCGCAGCCGCCCCGCCTCACAACTGGCCCAACCTTTTTCAAAATAGGGATCCAGCCTCTGCAAGGCCTGCTCCACCTTCCTGCTGCCAAAGCGCTCCTGTAGAGTTGCCAACTCCAGCCCTTCCTGGAGGCGCAACCCCAACATCACCGTATCCATCCAGATTTCTTCTGCAGAAGCCGGCGGCGGCAGGGGGTGAACCTGCGCTTTGACCTGTTCAAAGTATGCGTGGAGAGTTTTCGGCTGTTGAATGCGCCGCCCCCCTTCGTAGCCGACCGATCCCATGCCAAAGCCAAAGTAGGGGCGGTTTTCCCAGTACACCCGGTTGTGGCGACAGGCATACCCAGGGCGGGCAAAATTGGAGATCTCGTAGTGGATGTAGCCGGCTTGGGTGAGCAACTCCCGCGCCGTCAGGTACATGGCAACCGTGGTCTCCTCGCTGGGCAGAGGCGCCTCCCCCGGCCGGTAGAGACGCCCAAAGCGGGTTCCCGGCTCGAGAGTGAGATCGTAAACGGAGACATGGGTGGGGTTGATTTCAAGAACAGCCTGCAGTGACTCCTGCCAATGTTCTAAAGTTTGATAGGGCAGCCCGAAGATCAAATCCAGGTTGAAATTCTCAAAGCCCACCGCCTGCAAGTCGGCCACAGCCTCGTAAATTTCTTCCACCCCATGGAGGCGACCGCAGGCGGCCAGCAGCTCCGCTTGAAAGGCCTGTACCCCTAGGCTAATGCGGTTAACCCCTAGATCCCGGTAGCCTGCCAACTGCTGCCGTGTCAGGGTGCCGGGGTTGGCCTCGAGCGAGATCTCGCAGTCGGGATGAAACGGGATCCTCTCCCTTAGTTGGCTCAAAATCCGACTCAACTGCTTCACCGTCAGCAGGGAAGGGGTGCCGCCGCCGAAAAAAATGCTGGTCAAGGGCTGGGGATCCCCGGCCAAATGGCGGTAGCGGTAGGCGCCGCCGATCTCTTGGCAGAGCCTCTGCACATAGGTTTCGATCAGTTCGCGCGTGCCCAGGCCGGTGGCAAAATCGCAGTAGTGGCAGCGCTGCCGGCAGAAGGGAATGTGCAGATAGGCCGCCTCCGGCCAGCCAAGCTGAGTGGAGAGGGCAAAGTCTTCTGCAGAGGCTGCAACTACCATAGCTCCCTACCTTGGTGACGTACTCCCGCACTCATGCTGACGCATAGAGTGCGGGCTTCCCAGTGACTC
>NZ_JANSHO010000037.1:0-10743 GCF_047502635.1 Synechococcus sp. RC10B2 | reverse complement strand
TAGCGGGCTTTTCCGGCGCGCACTCAAGTGCGGGGCTACCAAGCTATCCTTTTGTTGTGTAGCGTCGATGCTTGTGGGGTCATGTCTGAAGCTCAAGATTTGCTGCCGGTGGGGGCGAGGGTTGAGGTGGTAGAGATGCCGCCTTACTTGAAAACGGCTGACCCGATGCCGATGTTGCGCCCCGCCCATTTGATTCGGCTGCACGAACAAGGGGTGATCTTGCAGCGGCGGCTGTTGGGCACCTACAGTGTGCAGTTTGCCAATGGCATCTTTTTAATTGACGGCAAGTACCTGGCTCTTGTGGGATCCCGCCCGTGAGCGCCCCATCTCCGCCGGAGCTCAGGAGACTGGGACTTTTGCTCTTTGGGAGCTGCGGGTCTTGCGCGTGCCGGCGGACTTTCGCGGTAGATTAAAGGGTGCCGGCTGAGGTTGGGTCAACAGGGTGGCTGGGATCCAGCCTAGCTTGCAGTATTGGCTCTTCTGCTTCTGTTGCCCTACATCCGATTAGGCTATCGTCGCTTATGCCCAGAGTTATCGTCACGGATCCCATCGATCAGGCGGGGATCGACATCCTCTCCCAAGTGGCCCAGGTGGATGTGCAAACCGACCTTACGCCGGAGCAGTTGATCGCGGTCATTCCCAACTACGACGCCATCATGGTGCGCTCCGGCACGCGGGTCACCCGCGAGGTGATCGAGGCGGGGACGAACTTGAAAATCATCGGTCGGGCGGGGGTGGGCGTGGACAACATCGACGTGGCTGCCGCCACCAAAGCTGGGATCCTGGTGGTCAACTCCCCTGAGGGCAATACGATTGCTGCCGCCGAGCACGCCATCGCTCTGATGATGGCCCTCTCCCGCCACATCGCCGATGCCAATGCCTCTCTGAAAGCGGGCCAATGGAAGCGGCAGGAGTTTGTCGGGGTAGAAGTCTACAAAAAAACGCTGGGGATTGTGGGATTGGGTCGCATTGGATCCCATGTGGCCCAGATTGCCAAGGCGATGGGGATGCGGCTTTTGGCCTACGATCCCTACCTTTCGATGGAGCGGGCGGAGCAACTGGGGGTGCGCCTAGTGGATTTCAAAACCTTGGTGCAGGAGTCAGACTACATCACCCTGCATGTCCCCAAGACCCCTGAGACTACTAACCTGTTCAACGCTGAGACCTTCCGCATGATGAAGCCGACCGCCCGCCTGATCAACTGTGCCCGCGGCGGCTTGGTGGACGAGCAAGCCCTTTATGAAGCTCTCAAGTCCGGCCAAATTGCGGGGGCGGCCCTGGACGTCTTTGCCGACGAGCCCCTCAGCAAAGACTCACCTCTCCTTTCCTTGGGCAAGGAGATCCTGCTGACACCTCACCTGGGGGCCTCTACCGAGGAGGCGCAGGTCAACGTAGCCATCGACGTAGCCGAGCAGATCCGCGATGTGTTGTTGGGGCTGCCTGCCCGTTCTGCCGTGAACATCCCTGGCCTGCAGGCGGAGGTGCTGCAAAGCCTCAAGCCCTACCTGGACTTGGCGGAAACTTTGGGCAACTTAGTGGGCCAGTTGGCGGGGGATCGGGTGAGCCAGTTGGAGATCCGCCTCCAGGGATCCCTTGCGGAAAAAGATGGCCAGCCGATCGTCATCGCCGCGCTCAAGGGGCTTTTGACGCTGGCTCTGCGGGAGCGCGTCAACTACGTCAATGCTTCCATCGAGGCCAAGGAACGAGGCATTCGCGTGGTGGAGACGCGAGATCCCTCTTTGAAGGATTACTCCGGATCCCTGAGGTTGATTGCCCACGGCCCCAACGGGGTGCGTTCTGTTTCGGGGGCGCTGATCGGGGAGCGGGAGGTGCGCATCACCCAGATCGACGAGTTCCCGGTGAATGTGCCCCCCTCCGCCAACATGCTGATGACCCTGCACCGGGATATGCCGGGGATCATCGGCCGCATCGGCACCCTGCTGGGGGCCTACAACGTCAATATCGCCAGCATGCAGGTGGGGCGCAAGATCATCCGCGGCGATGCGGTGATGGTGCTCAGCCTCGACGATCCTCTGCCAGATGGGATCATCGAAGAGGTGTTGAAGCAGCCGGGTATTCGCGATGCTTTTGTGGTGAACCTTTGACGGCTTCTGCCGCCACTGGGGAAGTGCGCAACCGGCCTGAGCAGAGGGGAGGGCAATCTCTTTGCTGGGGTTGGTGGGGATATCTTGAGTTGAGGTGAACGCTTGAGTCCGAATCACTTGCCGCCGACGGGTGGGATCTCAACCTGGGATTGGCCGGGGTTTCTGGAGTCGCTAGGCCACTTTGGCGTCGACCTCAGCCTGGATCGCATGCAGGTTTTGCTGCAGCGCCTGGGCCAGCCCCAAGCCGGGATCCCAGCCATCCACGTGGCCGGCACCAACGGCAAGGGATCCGTCTGCGCCTGGGTCAGCCACGCGCTGTGGGCGGCGGGCTATCGCGTCGGTCGCTACACCTCTCCCCACCTGGTCAATTGGCGGGAGCGGATCTGGCTGAGCGGCGAGTACATTTCGCCAGGCGACTGGAGCCGGGTGTTGGCCCAAGTGCGAGATTGCCTGCAGACCTACGCTCCAGGCGAGGCTTCCCCCACCCAGTTCGAGGCCATTACCGCCGCTGCCTGGCTGTACTTTCGGCAGCAGAAGGTGGACATTGCCGTGATGGAAGTGGGGCTGGGGGGGCGGCTGGATGCCACCAACGCCGGCATCGAGCCGGTAGTGACCGCCATTACCTCCATCGGCTGGGATCATTGGCAGCGTCTGGGCAACAGCCTGGCGCAAATTGCCTTTGAAAAAGCCGGCATTCTCAAGCCGGGGATCCCGACTGTGTGCGCGCCCCAACCCCCTGAGGTGATGGCCGTGATCCGGGCTAGAGCCGAGCAGACGGGCAGCCCCCTGCGGGTGGTGGAGCCCCTGCACTGGGCCGGTCCTCAGACTGTCTGCTGGCGGGATCAGGTGCTTACCCTGCCTCTTGCCGGTGAGGTGCAACTGATCAATGGGGCGGTAGCTCTGGCCGTTGTGGAGACCCTGCAGGAACAGGGTTGGCGGATCCCAGATGTCGCTGTCGAGAAAGGATTTGCCCTCACCCGTTGGCCGGGTCGCCTACAGTGGGTGCAAATTGGCTCCCGCCAGCTGCTGCTGGATGGGGCCCACAACTTGCCCGCCGCCCAGGCGCTGCGCCGCTACCTAGATGAGCACCAGCCCGGCCCCCTCACCTGGTATATGGGCATTCTCACCACCAAAGACGTCAAGGGCATGCTCGCCACCCTGCTGCGGCCGGGGGATCGCTTCTTCGCCCTGCCCCTCTTCGGCCACGCCGGAACCCATCCGCAAGAACTGGCCCACCTGGCCCAGATCTTGCAGCCCCATCTTCGCTCTGTCCAGGCGCTGCCGGATCTTGCCGCTTTACAAGCCCAACTGCAGCAGCCGGCTGACCTCGACGAGCCGCCCGCGGTTATCTGTGGATCCCTATACCTCTTGGGCCAGGTGATGCAAGCTTGCCTGGGATGGGATCTGGCCTGCTGAGGTTCCTGCCACCAGTTTGGCCGAGCGCCCGGAGACCCCTAGCGCTTCCCCTACCGGCCCCATCGGGATGACAGGATTTGAACCTGCGGCCCTCTGCTCCCAAAGCAGATGCGCTACCAAGCTGCGCTACATCCCGCTCTTGTAATTATGGCAGATGATCAGCTAGAAAGCGCAGGAGCCCCGCCCTGTACCTCCCTAGATCCCCCCGCCCCCCTGCCCCCCGTATACGGGGGGTTGGGGGGGAAGGGGGGCGGTCGGAGCCGGGTAGTGTACGCCAGAGACGAAGAAAGTGTAACGATTTCTCCAACAATTTCGCCGATGTTCTTTAAGAGATTTTGGGGAAGCCAGACAAACTTTTGCGTTATCTGACAAGAAGGTGAAGGAGAAGGGGAGGTTCTGGCTCCTGCGGTAGAAAGGTAGTGGGGCGAGTTGGCCTTGTCTATGTCCGATGAGCTGCTGCGTGCAATCCGCAGACGCGACCTAGAGGCCGCCACCTCAGCCGTGCAGCGCTTGCGTTCCCGCCACCTGAGCGAGGCTGTGATTACCTCGATGGTGATGGTGGCCGTGGAGCGACTGGCCTGGGATGAAGGCGATCGGGCCGCTGCCAGTTGGTTGCTACGTCACTGCTCCAGACGGCGCTGAAGGGATCCGGGCCGAGCGAACGCCTAAAGCACCTGCTGCTCGCGGAGAACCTCGGCCAGCAACCCCGCCAGGGAAGCGGCGATCCCGACCATCGAACACTAGCTCTGCCGTATTGCCCTCCCGGCCAAGGATGAGGATCCCTGGACGGAACACCTCCAGATTTTCAGCTAGAAACCGCAGGAACCCCCCCTATCCCCCCGCCCCCCTGCCCCCCGTATACGGGGGGTTGGGGGGGAAGGGGGGGCGGTCGGAGCCGGGTAGTTTACAGACGAAAACTCATTATGCTCTATCCCTTCCCACCGTCTATACGGTGGGAAATTCCGCGCATTTAAGTGCGCGCCAGCCAGCGCCGCAGCGGATGCCAGGCGGGCAAAGACAAAATCCAGCGGGACTGGCGCTCCAGCATCAAGCGCTCAATAGGATAGAGCCCAAACAGCTCGTAGCGGCTTTGGGCGATCAAGATCCCCAGCGTGAAGCTGACGCAAAGCAGCAAACCAAAGGTGGGCCAGCCGGGCCGGTAAAATAGGGCATAGCGCAGGCCTGTCCAGGTGAAATGGTTCCACAGGCGAACAATATCTGCCCGCAGCGCCCAAAGGCTGGGGATCCCGACCAGCAGCCACAACAGGCCCAGAAAGAGGAAGCTGCCGCCATGGTAGAGGCGCAACAGGCGCCTGGCTGGCGGAGAGAGAGATTCCAGGCCGGGAGGGTTTTCCGACCCCCAGCCGCGAGCAGCCTTCTTTTCCTCGACTGAGCTAGGATCGCGAGGCGATGACATCGAGATCCCGGTTCTCCAAACCAAGACCTTGTCATGATAACTTTAGCGACTGGGATCCCCAAACGAAGCTCCTTGGGGGGCATTAAGAGAGCGGGTTAAGCCGCGTAGCCGACCTCAGAGAGGAAACTCCTCCAAGGATATAATGGCTCTGCAGCTTGCCTTGCTAGCTCAATGGATAGAGCACCGACCTTCTAAGTCGATGGTTGCAGGTTCGAGTCCTGCGCAAGGCGCTAGGTGGATTCGCCTGGGATCCCGGCTTGTGGCGTTCGACTTTGAGAGGGGCACCACACTCGAAAGATGACTTGGCCAGAGTGACTTGCCACCGTCAGGGATCCCTCCAAGATCTCCATAGCCTTTTTGGCCAACGCCAGGCCCAGGCCCGTTCCCCCGGCCTTGCGGCGATCCAACTGCGGGATACGGTAAAACTTCTCAAACAAGCGGGGCAGCGCCTCTGGAGGAATTTCCACCCCTGTATTGCCCACCTCGATCAGCCAGCCGGGACGGCCCTGTTGATGGCTCTGGCTAAAGCGCAAACAGATGCTTTCCCCAGCCGGCGTGTACTTGCAGGCGTTGTTCAAAAGTTCGCCCACCACCCGCGACAACAGGCTCTCATCCGTGCAGAGGGGCAAAAGGTCGGGATCCCATTCCACCTGGAACTGTTGGCCTTGCTGCGCAGCCCGCAGCCGGAAGGGCTCGCAAAGATTGGGGATCCATTCCTGGGGAGATAAACAGGTAAGTCTGAGGACTTTGTTTCCGGATTGGAGGGCTTGCAATTCCAATAAGTCGTTGATTAACTCCAGCTCGCGGTTGGTCTGCATCTCCAAAATTTGAAAGTAGCGCCTTTCCCGCTCGGTTAGGTTGGCTTTGGATAAAAGCCCAATGGCCAGCTTCATGTTGGTGAGAGGCGTGCGCATTTCATGGGAGACCATGTGCAGAAACTCATCCTTGAGTTGGTTGAGCTCCTGCAACTGCTGCACCTGGCGCTGAATTGTCTGATAAAGACGTGCTTGGCGAATGGCGATGGCACATTGGCCGGCTACCCGTTGGATGAGCTGTTGTTCCCGCTCGGTAAATATCTGCCCCGGTGGACGGGATCCACAAATATCTCCCAAAACAAGCAGTTCCTCGTGTTGAGCTGTCAGATCCCTTTTGTCGCAAATGGGAGCGATGATCAGGGTGTAGCGGTCGTGGTTGGGCCAGCAGGGGTGATGGAGATTGCTGAAGTGGCAAAGCTGTCCGCGCCGGAGCTGACGAAGCACATGGGCGAAATCCGCAAACGAAACCTCCAGGGGGAAGCGCCGGATCCCTTCTCCGGCCAAATAGTCCACCGCCAAAACGCTGACCTGCCGCTCTGGGTCATACAGGGCAATGGCGCAATTGGATAGGTTCAAGCTGAGGGCCAGTTCTCGGGCTACCGTTTCCAAGATTTTTTGTTCGTCCAAAGTGGAGCGAATTTCTTCGGTGATGAGCTGGAGTAGCGCTTCGTCGTTGTAAGCTTGTTCGAGCTCTGCATTGCGCACCCGTACTTGGTAATCCAATTCGGCATTGGTCTGCTGCAGCTTTTGATAAAGTTCTGACCGCTGAATGGCCACCGCCAGGTGATCCCCAATGGCCTTGGCCAGCTCGATCTCGTCGGTTTGCCAATCCGGATCTGAGGTCAGGCGCCGCAGGGACAGGGCACCCCACACTTTTCCCTGGCAAGCCACTGGGATCACCAGCCAAGGGCCCAGGTGGTATTCTCGCTTCTCATAAATGGCAAAGGGATCCAAAACTTGCTCGGGATCCGGCGCATGAAAAACTTGCAGCTGCTTCAAGTATTGGATGGCCACAATGTCTGGACTATCCGGGATGTGCAGGTGAAGGGCAGTGGGCAGATCAGGCGATTGGACGTAGCTGGCAACACCTAACCATACAGCCTCAGCCGGCAGGTACTGGTAAAGGGTAACCCGTGCTGCCTGTAACACTGCCCTCACTTCCCGGACTGCCACATCAAACAGGGTGGGCAAGTCGAGCGAGGCGTTGATGGCCTGAATGAGCTGGCTGAACAGCCTTTCTCGCTGCAATTGCCGCTGCAGCTTCAGCTCGGCTTGCTTACGAGGGGTGATGTTTCTAATGATCATCAGGACTTGATCTTCCCCAAAGGGAACGATGCGGGCCTGGCGATATTGGGGCTGAGGGGATCCCTCTGGGCAGGGGTATTCGATCTCTTGAGCTTGCCGGGTTGCCAAGGCCAGCTCCAGATGCTCGCGAATGGCTTGGGCTATGGGTTCCGCCCCACCGGTGCAACCGGTATCAGGAAACAGCTCTTCAGGAGTTTTGCCCAGGTAGTAGGCAGGGGGATGGGGGACAGAAAAATGGCTGGGCGGCTTGAACTCCAGACAGCGGCCCTGGCGATCCAGACGAAGCAGCATGTCGGGCAGGGCTTCCAGGAGCTGGCGATAGTGGCGCTCTCGCTCGGCCAAGGTGATCTCTAATTGCTTGCGCTCGCTGATATCCAGGGTCACCCCGACAACCTGGCCGGGATCCCCTTTCTGCCCCAAGAGCACAATCCCCTGGGAAAGCTGCCAGCGCATCTGGCCGTCGGCCTGGTAAACCCGATATTCCACCGAAAAGTTGGGATCCCCCTCTACCGCCCTGGGCCCAGCCGTCTGCAAAGCTTCTTTCACCCTTTGGCGATCTTCCGGGTGAACGTGCTGCAAAAACACTTCCAGGGTGAAATCTTGGCCGGGATCCAGCCCGTATTTGGCCTTGCATTGGGGAGAGGCACTCAACTTCCAGGTGCGCAAATCCAGTTGCCAATAGCCCAGTTGGGTGGCTTCTAAGGCCAAATAGAGATGCTCTGGATAAAAGCTGCCGTCTCCTGGCCGCACCGGCACCAGGCGGTATCGAGTTGAAGCCATCTCCCTCACCAGATTCTATGAGCCCTGCCTCATTGTGGACGATTTTCAGAGAACCTGGGAGATCCTACTATTCGAACTGTTAGAAATTCCTAACCTTAAGCATGGCTCCAGGGTAACTCTTAGATATGTGTTCTCCGACACCAAACCTTCAACTTGAGCTGGACTTCAACTTCACGGGGAGAAGGCCTAGGGTCACACCCTGCTGATGCGACCGGGAGGCTTTGGGCCGGGCTTGTGGGAAAGGGGGGTGCCTCTGCTATAGTATCGTCAGTTGCATTTCGGATCCCAAGTGGTGGGATCCCCCTGGCAGGTAGGGTCAGGGCAGGCTTCGAGATGTCTTTGCGCTCTTGCGAGAGTTGACGTTGCGTTGAGCTTTCTCGGTGTGATCCTGCCCTTAGCCTGCGTGAAGCGTTTCTTCTTTTTTATGCTGTTCTATGCAACGCTAAGCCTGACGTTTAATCACAGAAAACTTCTCCTGCTCTCGAGTTTGGGTTTATCTGTAGTAAGACCTGTATTCAGATTTTCCCGATGGGTTGACGGTTTCCTGTTCGCCCTGGCGCGGCTTCTCAAGGTGCCGTTGCCCTCTTCATTTGGTTAGCGGACGGGGAAACAGAAGATTGCTAGATCTGGACAATTAGCAGGGCCGAGGTTGTCTTCACTTCCTTGGGCTTTGGCTTAAGTTTTCCTTTCCCCGGGTATCTCTTGCAAAGTTGCCCGATGTTGGCGATGGCAACAGGATAGTCTGTTTAGCCTGCTGTTAGGTTTTCTGGATTCTCTGAGTTGGGTTGATGGGCTGGCCCGCGGCATGGCGAGCGAAGGGATCCCTTTGACCTTTCTCAGCAGACTTCTCCCTATTTTTTCCTAGCTCAACTCAATCATTTTCCAACCGAAGAATTCAAGGTTATTGCTGTGGTTTGTGAAGTTTCTCCCAGTTTGGATCGACATAGCCAGTCGAGTGAATCTGCTTTGCTTGGCCAGGCTTCATTGCCCCAAGGCCACCCCTTGGATCCCCTCAGTGCTGAGGAGATGCGGCAAGTGGTGCAGATCCTGCGCCGGCAACGGCTCCTCAGTTCTCAGGGGCGCTTTGTGACCATCCAGCTACAAGAGCCGGAGCGGCCTTGGATGGAAGCGTGGCAGCCGGGGCAGCCGTGGGATCGGCAGGCTTTCGTGGTGCTGTTGGATCCGGCCAGTGGCAACACCTACGAAGCCGTGGTCTCTCTGTCAACACAGCAGGTGCGCTCTTGGCAGCTCGTTCCGGGCGTGCAGCCCCCTCTGCTCGACGATGAGGTGTACGCCTGCGACCGCCTGCTCAAAGAGGATCCCCAATTTTTGGCGGCTCTGCAGCGGCGGGGGATTGCCGATGTGGATTTGGTGATGGTGGACTACTGGACGGTGGGCTACTTCGGGATCCCGGAAGAAGAAGGGCGGCGGCTGGTGCGAGGCTTTTGTTTCCTACGTACTTCCCCTTGCGACAACGGCTATGCCCGCCCCATCGAGGGGCTCTACCCCTGGATTGACCTCAACCGCATGCAAGTTGTCAAGGTGGAGGATCGGGGTCTGTGGCCCTTGCCGCCGGAGTCCGGTAACTTCGACGAGCTGTTTTTCAAAGATTTTCGCCAAGACTTGAAGCCGCTAGAAATCACTCAGCCCCAAGGGGTGAGCTTCCAGGTGGAGGGGCACCACATCCGCTGGCAGAAGTGGGATCTGCGCATCAGCTTTAACCCGCGAGAGGGGCTCGTCCTCCACCAGGTGAGCTACGAGGATCAAGGCCGCCTTCGCCCCATTCTCTACCGCGCCTCGGTAGCCGAGATGGTGGTGCCCTACGGGGATCCGCGGGATCCCCACTGCCGCAAGAACGCCTTTGACGTGGGGGAATACGGCATCGGCATGCAGGCCAATTCCCTGCGCCTGGGCTGCGACTGCCTGGGGGAGATCTACTACTTCGATGCCTGGCTGCCCAGCAACAGCGGCGAGCCCATGCTCCTCAAAAACGCCATCTGCATGCACGAAGAAGACTTCGGCGTGCTCTGGAAGCACACCGACTGGCGCACGGAGCGAGCCCAGGTGCGGCGCTCGCGGCGGCTGGTGCTCTCTTTCTTTACCACCATCGGCAACTACGACTACGGCTTTTTCTGGTACTTTTACCAGGATGGCACCCTGGAGTTCGAGGCCAAGCTCACCGGCATTATCAACACCTGCGCCACCCTGCCGGGGGAGGAGCCGGAATTTGGCGTCTTGGTGGCGCCGCAGCTCTCTGGTCTCAACCACCAGCACTTTTTCACCGTTCGCCTGGACATGGCGGTGGATGGGCCGGGCAACTCCCTCTACGAAGTGCATGCCGAGCCGCTGCCGCCGGGGCCGGATAACCCCTACGGAAACGCCTTCCGCGCCCGCTCCACCCTGCTCAAAACCGAGCAGGAAGCTAAGCAAACGGTGGATCCCTTGCGGGGGCGCTACTGGAAGATTGTCAACCCCAACCGCCACAATCGCCTGGGGCAGCCGGTGGCCTACAAGTTGATCCCAGGAGAAAATGTCCAGCTCCTGGCCCACCCCGACTCCTGGCTGTATCGACGGGCGGGGTATTTGGCCCACCACCTCTGGGCCACACCCTATCACCCTGGCGAAAAGTTCCCGGCGGGGGACTACCCCAACCAACACCCCGGTGGGGAAGGGCTGGTGAAGTGACATCTTCTCCCGCTAAGCCCTGACGGGCTGTAGACGGGAGCTTCCGAGAATCACTTCTCGGAGTTGCTGCTTCAACGGACTGGTAAACCAGGATCCTCCACAGCCAGAGAGCGGCAGTCCCACCGCCCCCCTATATCCCCCCGTATACGGGGGGACCTGAGTCCACGCTTCAAAATCTCGATAGCAGCGTTCAAGTCTCTGTCCCACGACCCGCAACGGG
>NZ_JANSHO010000036.1:0-11579 GCF_047502635.1 Synechococcus sp. RC10B2 | reverse complement strand
AGGTGCCGCCAACTGGCCCAGAAGCGCTGTGGATTGGGGAAGGTGCGCCAATGCAACTCCTCGTCTGGCCCCAACACCTGCGCCATGCCTCCCCGCCTGGGATCGATGGCGTACATGACGGCAAAGCTAATGGGCGGATCCCCGGGCAAGGTGACGCGGCTGTACCAGCCCTCGAAAAACGGCTCGGCACAGCCATCCCAGTGATAGCCGGCATGGGGCAGGGATCCCCAATCTGTTGAGCTGTTTTGCCCAGAGCAAGCCGCCGTTGGAGGAAACGCCATTGAGACCTAAGCCATCGCAAAAATGATAAACGGAAGTCTATGCTTACCAAAATAATAATTGTATTGTTTCTATATTTATTTGCCCTTAGGATATCAACCAAGCTGAGATTTAAGGATTTCTTGAGATTTCACGAAGGAAATCCATGGGTTAGGCGACTTGAACCGGAAAGCTTCCATCTTGCCTTCACATATCCTTTCGATGAGGTGAGCATGACGTCACGTCGTAACTTTTTGCTGTCTGCGGGTGCGGCCACCGTGGGTGGACTCGTGAGTGGCAGCTTAGCACGGGCCAGCACAGGCTACTGGGTTGCCCAGGCCAGCGGCCCAGAAACCCCCAATCTCAGGTTAGGCTTTATACCGATTGTGGAGTCTGCCCCCCTGATCATCGCCAAGGAGAAGGGCTTTTTCGACAAGCATGGCATGACCGGTGTAGAGGTGTTGAAACAGGCCAGTTGGCCGGCAGCCCGTGACAACGTGGTCATCGGCTCAGCAGGTGGGGGCATTGACGGCGGCCAGTGGCAGATGCCGATGCCTCACATGATCCACATTGGCGCCATCACCAACAATCAGCCGGTGCGCATGGCAGTTCTGTGTCAACTGATCACCCAAGGCAACGGAATTGCCATTGCTGGAATGCATGTTGGCAAGGGTTTGGGGCTGGATATCTCGGGAGCCGCGGATTACATCAAAAATTTCAGCGCCAGCAACAGACGCAAATTCAAGGCCGCTCATACCTTCCCCAACGTCAATCAAGATTTTTGGATCCGTTACTGGTTTGCTGCCGGGGGGGTAGATCCGGATCAAGACATCGACCTGTTGGCGGTTCCCTCTGCCGAAACGGTGCAGGGAATGCGCAATGGCACCATGGATGCTTTTAGCACCGGGGATCCCTGGCCCTACCGAATTGTGGCCGATGGGATCGGCTTTATGGCGGCCCTCACCCAGCAGATCTGGCCTTTTCACCCCGAAGAATACTTGGCCATTCGCGCCGACTGGGTGGAGCAAAACCCCAGAGCCACACAAGCAGTTTTGATGGCTGTGATGGAAGCGCAGCAATGGTGCGACGATCCGGCCAACCGTGAAGAGCTGGCGCGCATCCTTTCGGGGCGCGCTTATCTGAATGTGCCGGTCGAGGTTCTCACGCCTCCCTTCCAGGGCAAGTACGAATTGGGAGATGGCAAGCCGGCTGTTCAAGATTTCAACGCCGGGCCTCTGTACTGGGAAGATGGGCGGGGCAGCGTCTCTTATCCCTACAAGAGCCATGACCTGTGGTTCTTGACCGAATCGCTGCGTTGGGGCTTCCACGCTCGCTTCCTCAAGGATTTGGATACTGCCCGCCGTCTGGTGGATGAGGTGAACCGCGAAGATCTCTGGCGGGAGGCTGCCCAAGCGCTGGGAGTGAAGAATATTCCCAACAACACTTCGCGGGGAACGGAGCGTTTCTTCGATGGTGTGGTGTTTGACCCCCAGGATCCCCAGGCCTACTTGAACAGCCTGAAAATCAAGAGGGCCTAGTCTCGGCTCAGGTCAACACAGACGTGTTTCTTGTGTAGCAGAAATCCTGCCCATTCGCGGGATCCCATCGAGTTAAAAAAGGCTGGGCCGAGCTTTCTGCTCACATCGGGTTGATAGAGACTGTCAGCCTTGCGCCTTTTGAATGGTTCTGAACACTATGTTGAGGATCGGCCATGTTAGCTCTGCTGCACGTTCCGCGAGAACACTCCAGGGATCCCTGCTTCGAGAGACCAGCCAAGCTTTACTGGGACAGGCTCATCCTTTCAATGGCAATGGGGGCGCTGATTTTGCTGATTGCTGTGAGAGTTTTGTCGAGTTTGCAGTCCCTGTGCTTGCCCGTCCAAGGAAAAGGCAAAGCTGATCCAAGTTCATGCTCTGATTCCAGAACTTTGTAGAACCCCTCAGTCGAGGTGTTTCGAAGGCGCAGAAACAGAGAACTTTGTAAAACTCTATCCTCTCTAGGAGCCATGACGACGACACTTTCTTCTCCGGCAAAGCCCTCGACAACCAAGTTCGACTTTGCCAAGTATCGAGATCAGATCCTCCCTCCCGTGGTTGGCATTGTGGGATTTTTGTTGATTTGGCAACTTTTGTCCGGCGCCAACCTGATTCGGCTGCCGGGGCCCTGGGATGTGTGGATGGATGAGCGCAGCCGGTACCTGATCCTGCATCCTTTGTACCGCAACAGCGACCTCGACCAAGGGCTGCTGCGCCAAACCTTGGCCAGCCTACAAAGGGTGGCCATCGGCTATTGCAGTGCCGCTTTGGTGGGCATTGCCCTAGGGATCTTGGTGGGCAGCAGCATGTGGATCAACCGCGCTTTGGATCCCATCTTCCAGTTTTTGCGCATGGTGGCTCCCTTGGCTTGGGTGCCCATCTCCTTGGCTGCTTTGCAGCGCAATGAGCCGGCTGCTTTGTTTGTTATTTTCATCACCTCTATCTGGCCCATTTTGATCAACACGGCGGTGGGGGTGAGGCAGATCCCGGAAGACTACATCAACGTTTCTAGAGTGCTGAGGCTTTCTAAAGTTGACTTCTTTTTTAAGGTGCTGCTGCCCTCTGCTTTGCCCTACATGTTCACAGGTTTGCGGGTTGGCATTGGCCTATCCTGGCTGGCGATTATTGCTGCAGAAATTGTCATGTCCGGCGTGCCAGGGATCGGCTTTTTCATCTGGGATGCCTACCAGCAGAACTACGTGACTGAGATCATCGTTGCTGTCATCTACATTGGGGCGGTGGGCTTGCTTTTGGATCGACTGGTGGCTGCCCTGCAAAACAAAATAGCCAATCGCTAGCCTCGTTTGCAGATCTTTTCACTGCATGTCCATCCAATTGAGTTGGGATCCCTCTTACATTGTCTTTGAGTGTTAGCCCCAATCAGCTCTTCAAAAAGAGTAGAACTGAGGTCTGGGATCCGAGTTGCTGAGCAATATCTACAGGTGGGGAGGTCTTCTGTGTCTGTATTGGTCAGTGTAGAGCAAGTGGAAAAAGCGTTTGGTCTGCCTGGAGGCCAAGAATATCTAGCCCTCAAAGGGATCGATCTCCAAATTCACCGCGGGGAGTTTGTCTCCTTAATCGGCCACTCCGGCTGCGGCAAGTCCACCCTACTGAACATGGTGGCGGGGTTGTCTCTGCCTACCGGAGGGATCGTGGCTTTGGATGGACACACCATCACCGTTCCCGGCCCGGATCGCATGGTGGTGTTTCAGCATTACTCGCTTTTGCCTTGGCTAACGGTTCGACAAAACATTGCCCTGGCGGTAGACGCTGTGCTGAAAAACTACTCCCCGGCAGAGCGTCAGCAGATTGTCGAAGAACATATCGATCTGGTCGGCTTGCGGCAGGCGGCGGATAAGTTCCCGGCTCAACTGTCAGGGGGCATGAAGCAGCGGGTAGCCATCGCTCGCGCTTTGGCTGTGAGGCCCAAGGTGTTGTTGTTGGACGAGCCCTTTGGCGCTTTGGATGCCCTCACGCGCGGGAATTTGCAGGAGCAGTTGATGCGCATCTGCGAAGAACACCAGATGACCACCCTCATGGTCACCCACGACGTGGACGAAGCCGTCCTGCTCTCGGATCGGGTGGTGATGCTGACCAACGGGCCGGGATCCCGAATTGGCAACATTTTAACCATCGATATTCCCCGCCCCCGCCGCCGGTTGGAGGTAGTCAATCACCCCAGCTACTACAGCTATCGCAGCGAGATCATCTACTTTTTGAACCAGCAAAAACGGATCAAACAGTGGCGGGCCCGCCGCAGCACCGTGGTGGCCAGGCACGGTTTAGAAAAGATCAACTTGGAGATCGGCTTTGTGCCCCTGACCGCCTGCGCCCCGTTGGCGGTGGCCAAAGAAAAGGGGTTTTTTGCCAAACACGGCCTGGAAGAAGTCAATCTGGTGCGGGAAACCAGTTGGCGAGGGATCCAAGACGGCATCCAGGGAGGTTACTTGGATGCGGCCCAAATGCCCGCCGGCATGCCGGTGTGGATGTCTCTGGGCGGCGGGGACAACCCACCCCAGCCGGTGGTGACTGCCCTCACCTTGACCCGCAACGGCAATGCCATTACCCTGCACAGGCGCTTCTACGAGCAAGGGATCCACACCCTCAGCCAGTTGAAGGCTTACATCCTGGATAGTCCCAGCCGTCGGCTGACCTTTGGGGTGGTGCATCCCAGCTCTATGCACAATTTGCTGTTGCGCTATTGGCTGGCAGCCGGCGGGATCCACCCGGATCACGATGTGGTACTGAAAACGCTGCCCCCGGCTCAGATGGTGGCCAACCTAACAGCCGGCAACATCGATGGCTACTGTGTGGGAGAGCCCTGGAATTTGCGGGCAGCCTTAGAGGGCAGTGGCTTTACGGTGGCTACAGACCTGGAGATTTGGCCGGGCCATCCCGGCAAAGTGTTGGGGGTGCGTGAAGATTGGGCCAGGGCCTACCCCAACACCCACATTGCCTTGGTGAAAGCGCTGCTGGAAGCCTGTCGCTACTGCGAAGATCCGGCCCACCACGACGAGATTCGCGAGCTGCTCAGCCGCCGCGCCTACCTGAGCACCGACCCCTCCTACATTCATCTGGGGGATCCCCAGCGTCTGATCTGTGACTTGGACAGGCCGATGCGGGAATATGCCCACCACCGCTTCTTTCTGGGAGCCGGCAACCGCCCCAGCCGCACCGAGCATCTGTGGATGATGACGCAAATGGCCCGCTGGGGGGATCTGCCCTTCCCCCGCAACTGGGTGGAGATCGTGGAGCGGGTGTGTCAGGTGGGGGTGTTCAGTACGGCGGCCCGCGAGCTGGGGCTGGATGTGTCTTACCAACGGCAGCCCATTCAATTGTTCGACGGGATCCCCTTTAATGGTGAGGATCCCCTGGCCTACCTCAACAGTTTGGCGATTAAGCACGATATTTATGATTTATGTAGCCGAGGTTGCTTTGGATCGTCGTCCTGTGTTGCTCTAGAGGTTCCCTTTGCAAAAGCACGTTCCCAGTTGTGAGAAAACGATGAATTGGAGCACCCCACGATGACTGCCCTCTTGACAACCTCTACCCCAGTAGCCACAGCCGCAGAACCCTACTTAACCCTTGAGAATGTCAGCAAGACTTACCCAACTCCTAAGGGGGAGTATCCCGTCTTGCGAGATATCAATCTTAGGGTCGATGCAGGAGAATTTGTCTGCATAGTTGGACATTCCGGCTGTGGCAAAACCACGCTGCTGAATATGGTTTCTGGCTTTACCCAGCCCACCAGCGGCTCGGTGAAGCTGAAAGGCCAGCCGATTACAGCTCCTGGCCCAGATCGCATGGTGGTGTTTCAGGGATATGCCTTGTTACCCTGGCTCACGGTCTATGAAAATGTTTACCTGGCCGTCCAGTCGGTCTTCCCTCAAAAGAGCCAGTCGGAAAAGCATCAAATTGTAGAGGAACACCTGAATTTGGTGGGGCTGGGGGAAGCTGCCCAAAAATATCCCCCGCAAATTTCCGGAGGGATGAAGCAGCGGGTGGCCATTGCCCGTGCCTTGGCGATTCGACCAGAAGTCCTGATTTTGGATGAACCCTTTGGGGCTTTGGATGCCATCACCAAAGAGGAACTGCAGGAGGAGCTGTTGCGCATTTGGGATGAACATCGCTGCACGGTTTTGATGATCACCCATGATATCGATGAGGCACTGTTTCTGGCCGACCGTTTGGTGTTAATGACCAACGGCCCTGCAGCTACCATTGGGCAGGTCATTTCTATTCCCTTCCCACGTCCTCGCGACCGCGAGCGCATTCTGGAGGATCCGCAGTACTATCGCCTGCGCAACTCTGTCCTCAGCTACCTCTACGGGCATGAGGCTAACCCTGAAGCGGTTAACTAAAAATCTCATCCGGCACGCCGCCGAAAGCTCCCTGCCATTATCCTGCCGAGCCGACCAAGCCGCGCACCACCCGCACCAGCTCGGCAGGCAGCGGAGAGCCGGGATCCCAGCACAGCTCCAGTTGGTTGGGATCCCTGGGTAGATCTTCCGGGCAGGGGCCGGTGTGCAGGACGGCCACACACCGCAAGTTGCCCCGATCCCGACAAAACTCATGCCAGAGGGGGATGGCCGCCGGATCCCGGCTGACCAAGAGATAATGGGAGCAGGCTTCCAGGATCGGCTGCTTGTGGGGATCCACCTTGCCGCCCACATCCACGATCACCAGGCTTTTTTGTTGGCGCAGGGCGAGGATGGCCTGGGCGTGAAAGCTGAAAAAATCGGGGGTCAGGCGGCCCCGGTAGCGGTGCTTGAGGATTTTGGCTTCTTCCGGCGGCAGATCCAACGTCCAATTTCCTTCCCCATCCCAGTGGGCCCGCTGCAGATAAACGTTGGGAGCCTGAGGCAGCAGGGACTCGAAAAGAGCGCGGGCCAGGCGGCTTTTGCCGCTATCCGGAGGGCCCACCACCATCACTGCCGCCGCCAATTCTGAGCCTGGCCTGCCCTGCACCCAGGGAATGATCTCGCCCACCTGCACGTCTGGGCTATGGCTGGAGACCACCACTGCCCCCAAGCGCGGGTCGTAGCAGGCCACCCAGCGGGTAAAGTGGCACTCGTGCACCAACCAGCCGTAGAGCCAGATGGGGGCGCGCCCGCTCAGCACCACTCCCAAGCGGGGGTCGATCCCCCCAGGCAGGCGCAGTTGGGCCAGATCTTCCGGGAAAACCAGCCGATCCGGTCGGGTCAGCTCGATTTCAATCACCTGAAACGGTAGCCCCCCAAGATGGGGTTTCTGCGGCCAATGGGCCAGATAGCCAGACCGCAACTGCAGCGCCACAGCAGACATGGAAATTGGGACAGAAAGACAACAGCCTGGCCCCAGTATGGGGAAGATTGGAAGCAAGATCTTCCAATTGTTGGCAGAGTAGGGGCGAAGGGATCCGACCTTGGTCTGTGCCTTGCCCTGGAGGGGGAGATGAACGGAGGGGAGTTGCCTTTGACGGTGGAGGTGTTGCGCTGGCTGGCAGGCGGGCAGTTGGCAGAGCGCCTGGAGCGGGCGGTGCGTCTCTGGGTGTTGCTCCAGGGTTTGTACAGCGAAAACCGTTGGCCGGATCTGCCAGAGACCTTTGGCTACACCCACATCCGCGATCGCCTCTTCTCGCCCAGCCACCCCCGGCAGGATTTGCCCCATGGGATCTCCTGCCCGGATCCCAGTTGCATTTGCCAGAAGCCTCTGAGCTTTTGGCTGGAGCATCCCGACCTGCTGGCCGCCTTAAAAGCCGAAGTTCCCCATCTGGAGACGCGGCTGGCCAGCCGGCCCTTTTTGAAGACCCACCGCACCCTGCGCAAAGAGCTGGACTACCTGGCCGCTCAGGGCTGGCTGCAGCCAATCGAGGCCAACTCCAGGCGAAGAGATAACTTTCGCTGCCGTGCCGCCGGGGATCGCCCCCCCTTGCCGACGCCCGCCTCGGCCTTGACGTTGTCGGGTAGCCAGCTTGAGCAGATCTACCACGTCCTCAGCGACGTGGCCTTTGTGCATCCCGATGTGCAGGTGTTGCTGGACGATATCTGGGGGGGGCATCAACACTCGCAGCGGCGGCTCTTTGTCTGGTTTGAGTACATCCTCTCCGACGAACAGCAGGAGCGGGTGGACGAATACCAAAACCAGCTAGAGGCTTTCTGGACAAAACCGGCAGCAGGGCTGATCCGCTTTGATTACGAAACTCGCCAGCACGGGATCCAAAAGGTCCTCACCTACCCGGTTTGCCTGTTTTATGCCCGCCGCGCCAAGTACTTGGCCGCCTTCGGCCAGCTCCCGCACGCTGCCAGATCCCTGGGCTGGCACAACTTTCGCCTGGATCGCATTCGCTCGCCTCGCCTGACGGTGGTGCCCTGGTCTGACCCTGCGGTGCCGGCGGAGCTCTTGGCCCGCCAGAGGCAGGGGAATCTGCCCACTCCTGAGGAGGTGCAAGCGGCCTGGGAAGAGGCCTGGGGATCCGATTTCTATCTGCCCAAGGCGCTCTTGATCCTGCGCTTTGCGCCGCAGTTTGCCCGCCGCTACGTGGACAACACAGTACGCCACCCCACCTTCCAGCCCATTGCCTACGAGCGGATCCCGGCTTTGGTGCGGCGGGAGATCGCCGATGCGGGGGAACGGGAAAAGATCTTGCACATTCTCCGGCAGAGGCCGGCCAGCGACCGCTACTTCTGCGCCTATGTGCGGGTGGGAGACACCAATTTCACCATGCGCCTGCGGGATTGGCGGCCCAACGGCGAAGTGATTGCCCCTCTGGCCTATCGGGAACAGATGGCCCAGGAAGCGGAGGCAGAGCTGCGGTTTTACCGGCCCGAACTGGCTCTTGCCAAACCCGCCTGCCCATGACCACCCTCTACTTAACCGAGCCGGGCACCGTGGTTCACTGCCAGAACCAAAGCTTGCTCATTCGGCGCCGCGGCCAGGAGCAGCTTTGCCGCCTGGCAGAGGTGAAGCTGGTGGTGGTGTTGCCCGGGATCCAATTGACCAGCGCAGCTTTGGCCCAACTGCTGGATCGAGGCATCGAAACCATTTTTTTGCGTGCGGATGGCGGTTTTCGCGGTCGCCTGCAGGGATCCTTCTCCACCAACTCTGAGATCCGTCTGGCCCAGTATCAGCGGGCCTACTCCCCCTGGGGGCTGAGGTGGGCCAAGGTGATTGTGCGCGGCAAGATTCGCAACCAACGGGCAATTCTACAACTGCACAACCGGGCTACCCGCGGCCAAATTGCCCCCTTACAGGAGGGTATTGATGTTATCGCCGCCTACCTGCAACAGTTGGATCGCTCCACCACTCCTCCGGATCGAGAAGCGCTGATGGGCCTGGAGGGCATTTGCGCCCGCACCTACTACCAATCCCTGCAACATTGCTTTCCGCCTGAGTGGAACTTCACTGGCCGCAACCGACAGCCGCCGCTCGACCCGATCAACGCTCTGCTCAGTTGGGGCTACGGGGTGCTGCTGGCCCGCGTGTTCTCGGCAGTGGTGATGGCCGGGTTGGATCCCTATCTCGGCTTTTTCCACGCCAACTTGCCCTACCGCCCCAACCTGGTGCTCGACATGATGGAGGAGTTTCGACCCTTGGTGGTGGATTGGGCTGTGCTCCAGCTTGTCAAGGCTGGCCTGCTCACGCCGGAAGACTTTGAGCCGTCGCCGGATGGGACAGGCATATGGCTGGGATCCCTGGCCAAAAAACTGTTTTTGGGAGAGCTGGAACGCCGCTTCCGCGAGCCATTGCTCTATCCTCCCCAATCTCGCCGCCTGCCCCTCAGTCAAATTGTGCTGGAGCAAGCCCGCCGGCTGAGCCGTTGCCTGGTGAGCGGTGACCTAGACTATGAGCCCATAGAGCTGCGCTGATGCTGTGGTTGGTTTGCTACGACGTGGTGGACGATAAGCGGCGACAACAGTTGGCCAAGCAGTTGGAACAGTGTTGCCAGCGGGTGCAATACTCCGTGTTCGAATGCCCACTGGACACTGCAGAGTTGGAAAACAAGCTGGAACAGTCGTGGTTGCCCCTGCTGAATCTCAAGGAAGACAGTCTGCGGGCCTACCCTTTGGATGCCGCGGCCAAGAAGCAGGCCAAAGTCTTCGGGGGGCCTCCCCCCTATGAGCCGCCGGACTACCTGATCTTCTGAGGCTCTTCACCGGGCCGAAATTGTAAAGTTTTGTGCGCGATCTGTCGGGGCGAGCCATCACCAGCCTGACTCTGCCGGCACAAGATTTTAAGGGAAACTTTAGATCTTTTGCCCCGATTGGCCCAAAAACGTGACATAATGGCCGTAGCAAGCTCAATTTCCCCGCTTGCGCTTGGCCGCGAGGACAATGTTAATATCTGTGTCGAGGAATCTCCGTACTCCCTCGCGAACGCACCTTGAAAACCTCATGAATTCAGGCTTTTCCGAGGGTAGGGTTGATCCCTACCTTTTCCCCGTAAGGGGACGGAAACGTGCAGACCGCGCCTCTTCGATACGAGACCTATAGTAAGTTGATCCCTACCTTTTCCCCGTAAGGGGACGGAAACGTGTTTAGGGGAGGTTAAAACCAAGTGGAGTGGATATAGTCCGTTGATCCCTACCTTTTCCCCGTAAGGGGACGGAAACCTCACGATTGTTGAAAACATACCGTGTGACTTGGAACTGTTGATCCCTACCTTTTCCCCGTAAGGGGACGGAAACCCCTTATAAGGAATCGCTACAATGTAGTGCCCATCGGCGTTGATCCCTACCTTTTCCCCGTAAGGGGACGGAAACCCTGGGTGCTTTGTTTGGGGGAGGGCTAGTTATTCGAGGTTGATCCCTACCTTTTCCCCGTAAGGGGACGGAAACCCATAGGCTCATTCCCTTAAACGAGGTACGAAAGCACCGTTGATCCCTACCTTTTCCCCGTAAGGGGACGGAAACTTCCTCCCAGATTCGGGGTTGGTCCAGAGCCCCAAATCCGGGAGGTTGATCCCTACCTTTTCCCCGTAAGGGGACGGAAACCTAGCCATAGTAAACCTCCTTTGGCAGAGAATTACGTTTTTCTGTTGATCCCTACCTTTTCCCCGTAAGGGGACGGAAACACTTTAACCTCATCCGCAACACGGCGGTAAGACCCGAAAGTTGATCCCTACCTTTTCCCCGTAAGGGGACGGAAACTTACCTGCGAGGGGTCGCAGGGGAACAGGTTAAGGTCCTGTGTTGATCCCTACCTTTTCCCCGCAAGGGGACGGAAACACGACTGCGTCAGCCTGCTTGACCATGACCTCGTTGCGCGCGAGGTTGATCCCTACCTTTTCCCCGCAAGGGGACGGAAACAGGCCACGGATTTGGCCAAACAGAGGGCAGCTAGCCCGTTGATCCCTACCTTTTCCCCGCAAGGGGACGGAAACACTCATACCACCCTTTTGTACCCCTCTCGGGCGTACATAGGTAGTTGATCCCTACCTTTTCCCCGCAAGGGGACGGAAACAGCTCGAGCGAGATGATACGGGGAAGCCCTAAGGCCTCAGCGTTGATCCCTACCTTTTCCCCGCAAGGGGACGGAAACCCGTCGAGTTGAGGAAGCCATGTGGGCTTGAGGCGAAACTCACGTTGATCCCTACCTTTTCCCCGCAAGGGGACGGAAACCCCAGAATTTCTTCTGGGACCTCCCGCTCAGAATCTACGTTGATCCCTACCTTTTCCCCGCAAGGGGACGGAAACTAGAGAGAAGCGAGTAATGAGCAAAGAGAAGTGAGGTTGATCTCTACCTTCTCCCTGCAAGAGCATGCCTCTAACCCCCAAAACCCTGAACTTTGCTGAATTTACTGAGCTTT
>NZ_JANSHO010000035.1:0-11582 GCF_047502635.1 Synechococcus sp. RC10B2 | reverse complement strand
ATCCATCCTCCTTCCGAAGTTGGTTTGCTAAGTGCTGCTATTGTACCCCTTGAGCTCTTAACAGGCTGTAATGGAGAGATGAACATCCGGCGCTTTTTTGAGGACTTCGAAGGCTTTGATGTCGCGCTCCGCTAGGCGCAACAACCGCCAAGCCTCCTCAAGATGCGGCTTCATAGAGGTCTTTTCCCTGCTTGCGCGCCCAGTACAGCACGGTGCCTGGCACACGGCTGCGCCGCTGGTATTCCGCCTCGGAATAAACGAGGATATCCAACCCTGGGCCCATATCGCCCACCGCTTCGTGCAAACGAATCATTTCGGCGTACCGATCAGACACCTCTGGTTTGATCACCATGATGTCTAGGTCGGAACCCGCGTCGGCATCGCCGCGGCCATAGGAGCCAAACAAGAGTACGCGGCTGGGCTGGGCCGCTGCCACGATACGCCGGACGATCTCTTGCAAGGTTTGATCATCGATCATATTGGCAACTCCATTACCTTCAGGCTCTCAATGCCCCGGTCATCCACGATCTTGACGGCAATGCGCTTGTGCTCGCCCGGTGCGAAGGGCAACGACACCGTACCGCTATAGGCTTTTATGAGGTCCTCGTCAATCTCGGCCTTGAGATTGCGCGCCAGCTTCGCCCAGCCTTCTTTCTCGCCCGCCATCGGGAAGAAGACCTGACGGGGGTAGAGGCAGCGCCCGTCGTAGTCGGTATCGAGCATCCACATGGCAATCTTGTCCTTGCCGCCCGATTCGATGGCCCCGGTCTTGGTGTTGTAGTAGTCGAAACCGTGTACCTCAACCACAAACCAGCCATCTTCGGCTTTGCGCAGCTCCACATCCGGCTGCCCGATGAGCCAGAAGGATTCGTTACTGGCGCGCTTCTTTTTGAGGTCGTCGGTGAGTAGGTCGGCGTTCATTTGGACTTTGAGGAACTGCATGCCGGCCAGCTCTGGCTTCATCTCGTCAATATCTTTTGCTGCTTCGGGGTCAAATTGAAAGGCGGCGAAGATCAGCAGTTTGGGCTGTGGGCTGAGCATCCGCGCCTCTTGCCAGGCATGCTCAACTTGCCGCTGCTCGAGCGGGCCATATTCCGGGCCAAAGGAGACCACCACGCGCAGGGGGTCGTAGGCAGGCGCCGACTCGCGCACGGTATTTGCCCCTTCGTCGCTGGGCCGCGTTTCCCCCACGGCATGGAGCCAACGACAGGCGGGCAGCGGTTCCAGCCGGGCAAAGCGGATGTATTGCCCGTTCTTCCCGCGGATACCCGTCTTGAGCAGCTCGTCGCGCCATTCCTCCTGACGCAGTGTTTCGCCGGAGCGGGCAATCGAGGCATCTGCCGGCTCGGGCCTGGGCTCCAAAATCTCATCCACCGATTTCACCGCTGGGGCTGGCACTGCTTCCACGGTGAACGGGCCTGTCACTCGCACCTTCTTCCTGTCCACGAAGGGCTGGTCGTAAAGCGTCTCCTGCGGCGCGTGGCGGGCAATGGCCTCATCGATGGCTGCTCGCAGGGCACGGCGGGCTTGATGGAATCGCTCGAATGGCGTCCGGCCAGCTTCCGGCCAGTCGGCGGGAAACTCAAAGGGCACCTCCCATTCCACCAGCTCGTTGACCTTAACCACCTGGCCAGCGGGCATGGTGAAGGTTTCCGTATCGGGCGCGGCAAAGTCTACAAAGTGGCCGGCCCGGCCACCTTGGGTCACCTTAAACTTCACCGCCTGGCCCTTTAGCGCCGCGTTGAGCTCAGCAAGGGCCGCTGCCACTGCCGGATGGAGCCGCGCGTAAATGCCGTCGATCTCCGGGTTATTGGCGATGGACTTGAGCGTGACATGGGGCACGGTCTTGTATTTAAAGCCGCTGCCGACGCCCTCCTGCGGGTGCGCGAGTTCATAGTAATCGAACACGGCGGTCATCAGCCGCTGACGGGCGATGGTGATCGCGACGCGCGAGGTGTCGCAGGTGATCCAGCGTCTGCCCCACTTCTCAGCCACATAGGCCGTAGTGCCGCTGCCGCAGGTGGGGTCGAAGACCAGGTCGCCCGGGTCGGTGGTCATGAGCAGGCAGCGTTGGAGGACGAGCGGGTTTGTCTGAACGACAAAAATACGAGCTTGAAAAGCAGTGGCCAAGTCGTCCCATACATTATTGAGAGACACCACTAGGAAGTCATCGTGGTATCGAACATACCAAAGTAGCTGGCCCACTCCCATAAGGCGATTGGCGGCTGCCAAAGCATCCAAACCGGCGGGGGACGTTTTCCAGTACTGATTTGTGGCACGCCGCCATGTTTGCCCTTGCCAGTGATATTCAAATGCACTGGTGTCGCCCCCGCTCTGCGAGAAAAGGGGGGATAATCTGAATCTTCTCCCATCCCAACTCTTTGATAACTCGTCTTTCATGAGCTTGCGTCTTGTTCCTGCCGTTTCCTCGAGCCAATTGTACTGCTCAGCGAGCGTTGTCTCTCTCCTCGGCAGGAATAGGGCGCGATATTTCAGCATGCCTATGTCCTTCGCATACCAAAGTATGTAGTCAGAAACGTTGTCAAGATACCTCTGGCCCATTCCGGCAGTCTTTTTCAATATTATGGCGCTTACGAGGTTGTGTTTCCCAAACACCTCATCCATCAACTCCCGCACATGGTGCACGTTCTCATCGCTAATCTGCACAAAGATGCTGCCGCTCTCGCTGAGGAGTTCCCGCGCCAGCAGCAGCCGGTCGCGCAGGTAGGTGAGGTAAGAGTGGATGCCCAGCTCCCAGGTGTCGCGGAAGGCTTTGATCTGCTCCGGCTCTGAGGTCAAATCCTCGTCCTTGCCGTCTTTGACGTCGCGCTTATTCACAAAGGGCTGGAAGTTGGAGCCGTACTTGATGCCGTAGGGCGGGTCAAAGTAGATCATCTGCACCTTGCCGGCCATGCCCTCCTTTTCCAAGAGCGAGTTCATCACCAGGAGCGAATCGCCGGCAATTAGGCGGTTCGTCCAGCCATGCTTGTGCTGGTAAAATTCGATGGCCTGGCGCAGGGGCTCCTTGCGTTCTTCCTCAAACAACCCCAGTTGTACCGGGCCAGCTTGGTCGTTTTTCTTGCGCACAGCCTCGATGATGGTGCGCGGGTCAATCCGCTCGTGGACGTGGAGCGAAACCGTGGGCACCTCGAACGAAGTGTGCTCGGCCTTGCCAGCCCAGACAAGCTGCGGATCCAGGTGCGGGTCGTAGGCGTAGGTCTTCTTCTTCTGCCCCGCGTCCCGGTCGTTCTCAGGCGTCACCAGTCCCACAGGCGGGTTGTTGAGCCGCTGTTTGTCCCGGTGCTCGTAGGATTCGATTGAGCGTTGGGTGTTGGTCTTCTTGCCTGCCATCCAGTCCTGCCTGTTGGTTTGTCGTGGGCTTAGTGGGAAGGCTAGCTTGAGAGTAACTTTTGATCCAGCCTTGAGCTGTCGCCTAAGCCCTTCTCCCCCAAGCCACCTATCCGTCCAGTGGCGCCCGCAGGGTTTGCACGCCCCGGGGCGACCAGGTTACTGCTCCAACGCGCTCGGCAATGTAGAGGGGCCGCTGCTTTTGCCGAAACCAGGTGGTCACTGCCTCGCCAACAGGGCCGGAGCTGATGCCCGCCTGCACCTGAAAGCGCTCCAGCAAGTCCAGGATCAGCGATCCCCCATCCCACCACAGCCAGTCGATCTGGGCCGGCAGCAAGGGGGATCCGGTCAGCTCCGCCTGGACAGGGGGGCCGGCGGATCCCAAGAGCAGCCAGCGGGATCCCTCGGCCTCCAAGGTCAACACCAAGGGGTTGGTGTGGACGGCCTGCAGCTTCAGCCGCTCCGAGAAGGGGATCCGGTCGGCAGGCCGCAAGACTTGATAGGGGATCCCGGCAGCTTGCACGGCGCTAAGAGAGCGCAGGTAGCTGTCCGAGGCGGCATTGACGCCGCCCCCGTCCCAGAACTGCCCGATGGAGAAAGCTGAAAGCAGGATCTCCCAGCCCCCATTGGCCGAGCCGGCAGAGGTCATGGCCACCGCCCCCTCCAGACGGCGCAGGCCCTGCTGCCGCAAAAAGGGCAACACGGTGCGCTCGGCCAGGCGGGGATCGCCGCTGTTGAGCAAGAGGTGGCGTCCTTCGGCTTGGATGGCCAGGACGGGGAGGCGGCCACTGGCCAAAGCGGTGATCTCGACCGGCGGCCCCGGCCACAGCCTTGGCCCCAAGAGGATGGCGGCCATTATCAGAGCAGTGCCCTGCCAGCGCAAAGCCCGCCGCCAGCGGGGCCAAAAGGTCAAAGCCACCAGCGCCCCGTAGAGAAGTAGACACTGGAGCAGCGAGACCCTGCCGGTGTAGTAGGAGCTCAGGGGCCAGCTGGCCATCCAGCCCACCCAGTTGATCAAAGGCGTGATCAAAAACGTCAAGGGCCGGGCCAGCAGGGATCCCAGCCCCGGCCAGAGCAAGGCCACAAAAGCCACCCCAAACCCCGCCACCAGCAGGGGCACCAAGAGAAGCAGCAGCAGCGGGTTGGCCAGCAGCGAGTAGGTGGGGATGCGGCCAAAGATGGCCACCTGCAGCGGCAGCGTCCAGATCTGGGCGGCCAGCGGAACGGCCAGAGCCGTGGCCACCGCCGGCGGCAAAAAGTCCAGCCGGGATCCAATCGGCCCTGCCCCCACCAGCAGGCCCAGGGTGGCGGCAAAGCTGAGCTGAAACCCCAGATCGGTAATCCACAGCGGCTGGTAGATCAACAGCAAAACCGCCGCCACCAGCAGCGTCCCCAGGGGGTTAAGCCTAACTTTTCCTTCCAGTCTTGGCTCCGTCAACACCAGCATGGCCGCTGCCCCCATCACCGCCGCCCGCAGCACCGAAGGGGTAAAGCCCGTCAAGGCCAGGTAAATCCCCAAGACCGCCAGGAGGATCCCCTGCTGCAGGCGTACCGCCAGCCGCCGCGTTAGGACAAACACCACCCCCACCAGCAGCGACACGTAAAACCCAGAGGCCGCTAGCGCATGGGCCAGGCCAACTTCTCGAAAGGCATCCTGCAAATCAAAATCCAACTGGGCAGCCCGGGATCCCAGCACCAAGGAAGCCAAGAGGTTCCCCTGCCGCTCCCCCAGCCCGGCAATGAACGCCTCCCGCACCCGCCGCCGCAGCACCCAACCTCCCCAGCCCCTTCCCCCCGGCTGGGGGATCACCTCGCGGGCGATGAAGCCGGCAAAAGCCCCCTGCCGCTGCAGATAGGCCTGAAAGTCAAAGCTGCCCGGGTTTAAGGCGGGACTGGGAAGGTAGAGGGATCCCGTCAGGCGCACCCGCTGGTTGGGATGGAGATCCTGGCTTGGGAGAGCCTCAGGGCTGGCAGTGACGTAGAGCTTGCCGCTTACCTGGCGGGCCGTTTGGTTGGCCTCCAGCACCTGCTCCGCCTCCAGCCAAAATTGCCGCCGCTCGCTGCGGGTGGGGCGGGGCTCCGAAAGAACGGTGCCCACCAGGCTCATCTGCCGCTGCGGGGCCAGAAGGCTGATATCCGTCGGGCCGGGAACCGGCTGCCGCCAGCCCAGGTAGGCCCAGGCCAGACACCCCACCAGCCCCATCGCCAGCCAGGTGCGGGCCAAGCGCGGTCGTCGCCGGTACAGCAGCGATCCCGCCAATCCCAAAGCCAGCGGGATCCCCCAGCCCCAGCCGCTCGCCGCCGGCCAGGCCCGCAGCAACAGGCCCAGGATCCAGCCCAGCCCCAGCAGATAGGTTCTCTCCATCCCTCTTCAGCGCTTTTGCCCCCACTGTACTCTCGCGCTCAGGCGGGATCCATGGCGTTGTCTTAACCTTGACCGGTTGCCGACCCCGCAAGACAGAGGCAAACTGCATCCGGCCTAGGGCTGGCGCTCGCCACCAGCCGCATGCTCCCGCCAGATGGGCAACGCACCCTCCAGATCCTTCCTCTTGCAAGTTTAAGAATTGGGAAAGATGGCCCACTGGCTCTTGACGGCGATATCCTAGGGTTTAAGCTACCGAGAGGCGAGGCGGATCGGCCCGCCTCTGGTCAAAGGAGTGAGCGTCTAGCTCAAGGGATCCGCCGCTCTTAAGGAAGCTTAAGCGTTTCTAAAAATGCTCAAAAGGGGCGGACAGAACGTTAGGGATCCCAGAGAATCTTGGCAGGGTCGTTAGGGTGATAGTGGGCTTTGCGAGGTGGGGAAACCGCACATGGACAGCGCTTTGCTGCAAGCAGCTCGCCAGATCTATCAATACCATTTGCAGTATCGACCGGAGGTGCTGGAGCAGCCGCCGCGGGGCGTGGTCATCCATCGCCGTACCCTGCGAGGGGATCTGATCTTTTCTGAGTTTCCCATCCTGCTGCCCCAAGAAACTTTCATTCCGCTGCAGCAGTTGGAGCCGCTCCGCTGAGGCCCTTCTGCCCAAGCCGAGCCTAGGCGCCTACGATAGCAGAGCAAGCCTCTTTTTCTCCCTGTGGACGGCTGCGATGGTGGACTTCCTTGCCAGCACCTGGGAGCTGCGCCTGTTGGTCTGGGTGCTGGTGTTGGTGCTGGGGGCCTGTGTGGGCAGCTTTCTCAATGTGGTGGTCTATCGCCTGCCGCAAGGTCTTTCTCTGCTCCATCCCGGCTCCCATTGTCCCCACTGCAAGACGCCCCTGGGCCCGATGGAGAACATCCCCATTCTGGGCTGGTTCCTGCTGCGGGGCCGCTGCCGCCACTGCGGGGCGCAGATTAGCTGGCGCTACCCTGCCGTTGAAGCCTTGACCATGGGGCTGTTCGGCCTCAGCATCGCCATCTTGGGATTTTCTCCCCGCGGGCTCCTCACCTGTGTCTTGTTGGGCTGGCTGCTGGCGCTGGCCCTGGTTGACCTGGATACGTTTTGGCTGCCGGAGTCGCTCACCCGCTCCGGCCTGCTGGCGGGGCTGCTGGCCCGCCTGGCGCTGCCCTGGCTGGAAGGGTCGGGATCCCTGGCCGCCATGGGCTGGTCACTGGTGGCCGGGATCGCGGGCGCCGTGCTGGGCATCTGGCTGTTGGAAGGCATTGGCTTTGTCGCCCGTTGGGTTTTGCGGCGGGAGGCCATGGGCGGAGGAGATGGTAAGCTGCTGGCCCTGATCGGCATGTGGCTGGGCTGGCAAGGGGTGTTGGTGGCCCTCATCTTGGGCTCTGGGCTTGGTTTGCTGGGCAGCCTGCTGGCCATGGCCGGGGGAAGGGCCCGCCTGGGCAAACCCATCCCCTTCGGCCCCTACTTGGCTCTAGGCGGCGCCGTGGCCGCCTTGGCGGGATCCCCCCTGATCGAGGCCTACCTACGCTGGTCGGGGTTGCTGGGGTAGAACTCCCTCACCCCTCTTCCAGTGGCAACGGCAACGATCGGCAGGGATCCCTTTTGGCCTCTACTCCACCCCCTCGATCCGGTCTTCCACTTCTTGGTACAGCTCCTGCAGGCGCTCGATGTTGGCCTGGGAAGTCTGCCAGTAGCCACGCCCGTGCACCTCCAGCAGGGTGCCGACGATGCGCCGGAAGGAGTGGGGGTTGAGGTTCATCAGGCGCTGCCGCATCGCCTCGTCCTTGATGAAGGTCTCGTTGGTTTCCTCGTAGATCCAGTTGTCCACCGCTCCCGCCGTGGCCGACCAGCCGGAGGTATTCACCAGCCGCTTGGCGATCTCCCGCACCCCTTCGTAGCCGTGCTTGAGCATGCCCTCGTACCACTTGGGGTTGAGCAGCTTGGTGCGAGCATCGAGGCGGATCGTCTCGCTCAGGGTGCGGATCTGGGCGCTGGGCGTGGTGGTATCCGCCATGTAGGCCGAGGGGGCCTTGCCGTCCGGGCGCAGGCTCTGCACCAGCTTGGTGGGATCCGCATCGAAGTAGTGGCTGACATCCGTCAGGCTGATCTCCGACGAATCCAGATTCTGGAAGGTCACGTCCACCGTCTTCAGGCTGGCCTCAAACAGCTGCCGCATCTGCTGGTTGGGCAGATTGGATCCGAAGGCAAAGGACTTACGCGAGAGGTACATCTCCCGCAGCTCGCTCTCGTCCTCCCAGGAGCTGTTTTCCACCGCCAGGTTGATGTTGGCCGAGTAGGAGCCAGAAGCGTTGGAAAAGACCCGCGTTGCCGCCTGCTCCAGCGTCAGCCCCAGCTCCTTGGCCTGCTGCAGAGCGTGCTTGCGCACATAGTTCAGCTCCAGCGGCTCATCGGCCAGGGCCGCCAGCTTTACCGCCCGGTCGAGGAGGGCCATTTGGTTGACAAAGAGATCCCGGAACACGCCGGAGCAGTTGACCACCACGTCAATGCGGGGCCGCCCCAGCTCCTCCAAGGGGATCAGCTCCACCTTGTTCACCCGCCCCAGGGCATCCGGCTGGGGACGCACCCCCAGCAAACACAGCACCTGCGCCAGCGACTCGCCGTAGGTCTTGATGTTGTCCGTGCCCCAGAGCACCACCGAGATGGTTTCCGGGTACCTGCCGCCGTTGGCGCTCAGCTCGCGGGCCAGCAGCCGCTCCACCACCATCTCCGCCGACTTAATGGCCGCTGCCGTGGGGATAGACTGGGGATCCAAGGCGTGGATGTTGCGCCCCGTCGGCAACACAGCGGGGTTGCGGATGGGATCCCCGCCCGGCCCCGGCAGGATGTACTCCCCTTCCAAAGCGCGAAGCAGGGATCCCAGCTCATAATCGGCCGTGATTTGCTTGAGGCACTCTTCCAAAAACTCAAACAAAGGCTTGAGCAGCTCCGCCTCCACCTGCGGATAGCCCGCCTCCTTGAGGGCCACCAGCCAGGGCGCCTGCCGCCCCATGTTGAAGAAATTGAGCTTGGCCACCCGCGAGACCCGCCCCTGGGCGTCGGTTTGCTCCTGCACCAGGGCCGCCACCGCCTTGTGGCAGGCCTTGTTGATGCGATCCAGCAGCTCCGTATCCGCCAGGTGCCCTTGATCCCGGTTGCGGTAGAGCTCGTCGATGTCTCGGCCCAGGCTCTGGGCGAGGATGCGCGGCAGGCCGAGGATCCCTTCTTCCGGGCGGTCGATGCTGGCGATGCTCACCAGGGTAGCGATGGCCTCCTCCGCCGTGGGGGGCGCCCCGATCACATGCAGGCCACAGGGCAACAGCCGCGACTCGATCTCCATCAGCTTGGCGTAGAGCTTGCCCACCACCGTGTCCCGCTCTTCCAGGGTGAGCTGGGCCGCATCCACCTGGGGCAGCTCCACATCCTTGTCCAGGTTGACCAGGCGCGCCTTGTCGCAGATGGCATTGACAATCTGAATGCCGCGTCCTCCTTCCCGCAGGCTTTGGTAAGAGCCGATCAACTCCCGCAGCTCCTGCAGGCCCTTGTAGAGGCCGGCGTTTTCTGCCGGCGGCGTCAGGTAGCTGATGGTGCAAGCATAGCCGCGCCGCTTGGCGATGGTGGCCTCGCTGGGGTTGTTGGCGGCGTAGTAGTACAAGTTGGGCAGGGATCCGATCAAATTGTCCGGGTAGCACTCGCCCGACATGCCGATCTGCTTGCCCGGCATGAACTCCAAAGAGCCATGGGTGCCAAAGTGGATGACCACGTCGGCCTTCCAAACCTTTTCCAGGTAGGTGTAGTAGGCGGCAAAGCCGTGGTGGGGGCTGGCCGATCTCGAAAAGAGCAGCCGCATGGGATCCCCTTCGTAGCCAAAGGTGGGCTGCACCCCGATGAACAGGTTGCCAAAGTGTTTGCCGTAAATCAGCAGATTTTGCCCATCGGTATTCAGGTGCCCCGGCGCCGGCCCCCAGTATTTCTCAATGGCTTTGACATAGGGCGTCAGGGCCTCATATTCCCGCACCGACAGCTTGGCCGCCACGTTCAGCTCCGGGCTGGCGTACTGGGCCTGGGGATCGTGCAGGATGGACTCCATCAGCTCCTGCGGCGTTTTGGGCAGCTCTGGCCCCAGGTCATAGCCGTTGTGGGCCAGCGCCTGCATCACCCGGTGGATGGAGGCAAACACATCCAGGTAGGCCGCTGTCCCCACATTGCCCTTGTCCGGCGGAAAGCTGAAAACGGTGATGGCGATCTTCTTCTCCAGCTTGGGCTTGCGCCGCAGATTGGCCCACTTGATGGCCCGCGCCGCAATCAACTCAATCCGATCCTGCAGGGCATGGGCCTTGCCGGTGACGGCGTCCCGCCCTGAGAGGATGATGGGATCGATGGCCCCATCCAGTTCGGGAATGGCAATTTGCAGCGCCACCTGCACCGGGTGCAGCCCCAGGTCGCTATTGGCCCATTCCTCTGTCGATTGAAACACCAAGGGCAGTGCCACCATGTAGGGACGATTGAGCCGTTGCAGCGCCTCCACGGCTTTGGGGTGATCCTGCCGCGCCGGCCCGCCCACCAGGGCAAACCCGGTTAGCGACACCACCACATCCACAATTGGCGCCGTCTTCTGCTCGTTCCAGAAAAACTCGTTCACCGGCTTGGAAAAGTCCAAGCCGCCGGCAAACACCGGCACCACCCGCGCCCCGCGCGACTCCAGCTCCTGCACCATGGCCACGTAGTGGGCATCGTCCCCCGTCACCAGGTGGGTGCGCTGCAGCACCAGACCCACGCAGGGGGCCAAGGGATCCTTCACCTCCTCTGGCAGATCCTCGCGGGCGTTGTACCAATCCCAATACTCCGCCAGGCTGGCAAACATCTGCGGCGCCAGCGGGTGCCAAATGCCCATTTCCAGATAGGTGACCGGCTCGGCAAACTTGACCTGATCCCGCATCCCCGGCAGGTAGCGATCCGCCAGCATCAGCAAAAAGTTCTCCAGGTTCTCGCGGGATCCGCCCAGCCAGTACTGGAAGCTAAGCATGAAGTTGCGGGCATCCTGGGCCTTGTCAAAGGGCAGGTACTTCAGCACCTTGGGCAGCGTCTGCAACAGCTTCAGCATCCCCTCCTGGAAGTTGGATCCCTGCTGGCGCTTGCGCATGAACTGGGCAATGGCGCTCTTGGACTGGCCCAGTTGCGCCATAGAAAAGGATCCCAGCTTATTCAGGCGCATCACCTCCGGCATGGAGGGGAACACCACCACCGCATCCAACCGCTCCCGCAGGGGTTCTACCGCCTGCACCACCTTCTGGGCGATGTCCTCAATAAAGATCAGGGAGCCAATAAAAACATTGGCCGTCTCCAGATCCCGCCGGAAAGCCTCATACCCCGAGGGATCCCGCAGCTCCTCCACCAAGTAGCCAGACAGCTCCACCGCCAGCTTGGGGTTGCGGGCGTTGATGCACTGCACCGCTGCTGTCAGAGCACTCTGATACTGCGGCTCCAACACCACGTACACCACCTTCATCAGTCGGCGCCCCCCTAGCTCGTCAGGGGCCACGTGGCGGGTGATGGGCTTAACCAGAGTAAACATGCGGTCGCTCTCCCTTGTGCAATGCAAAAAAGCAAGTGGGCCGGGAATGGGCATTCTTCCCTAGCACCTGTTTCCCGTTCTACCAGAGAACCGGATCCCTGCCGGGGGCATAACGCCAGTCTCGTAACAATTCGCAATAATTGCAAAGGGGGCTCTTCTCTTGAGGAGATCTCAAGGATCCAGACCTGGAAGGGCCCAGAGCGGCTCTCCTACACAAAAGGATAGTTTGGTAGCCCCGCACTTGAGTGCGGGGCGGAAAAGCCCGCTAGCCACTTTAGTCG
>NZ_JANSHO010000034.1:0-12639 GCF_047502635.1 Synechococcus sp. RC10B2 | reverse complement strand
TTCTCTCCTTCCTCTTGAATACCTGTACCCTATTTTAAATTAAAAGGCTGTACCTCTTACTTTTTTATGTCCAGATCCCCCGCCTTGCCGCCTGCCGAGCCGGGTTCAGCCGGATTTTCAGCGCTGAAGGCCCGCTATCTGCTGCTGGCTTTCCTGTCGATCAACGGGGGGGTGGGTCTGGGGGTTGTCGCTTTGGCCAGGCTGTTGCCTCTGCCCTCGGACGATCCGGTGCTGGCCTACGTTGTCTATTGCGTCACGTTTGTGCTCACTTGTATCTGGAGCTGGCAGCGCGGGCGACGAGCCCATTTGCAGATGAGGCGGCTGTGGGGCAACTGGCGAGCTGCGATTCCCTGGGGATCCCTGCTGCGGGTAGTGCCGGCTTTGGTTGTGCTCTCCATGGGCACCACTTTGCTGATGCTCTACTGGGTGTCGCTGTCTTTCCCGGAGCTGGCGGAGTCGATGCTGGACTCCCTGGGGGAAGAGGAGGGGGAGACAGCCTGGCCGCAGGTGTACCAGGGGTTGCGCTGGCTCTCGATTGCAGTGGTGGCCCCCATAACGGAGGAATGGCTGTTTCGCGGCATTTTGCTCCACCGCTGGAGCCTCAAGTGGGGGCTTGACAGAGGCCTGCTGGCTTCTTCCGTGGTCTTTGGCCTACTGCACCCTAACCCACTTGGGCTGACGGTGTTTGGCCTGGTGATGGGGCTGCTCTACCTGAAAGCACGCTCCTTGAGCTTACCCATCCTGGCCCATGCTTTGAACAATATCCTGGCTCTAGCGCTGGGATCCCTGGGAGGAGGGGTAGTGGAACAGGTGGATCCCATCGGGAGCTTTCACCTCTACTACAGCCTGTGCTGTCTAGTTTTGGCTGGGTTCATCGTGATCCCTTTCCTCCGCTGCCATTGGCCGGAACGGGGGGCTCACTTGCCCTATTTTGTAAATTGCCCGCACTCATGCTGACACATAGAGTGCAGGCTTTGGGTAGCCCTGCAGTTGGCAAGCCAACCAAGGGCCCCCCACACCCCCCGTGTACGGGGGGCAGGCCGGCTTACAGCAGCCCCCAAAACCGCAATCACATTGGCACCGTTAAAATCTGCCTCCCCTTCCCAGCCCCAGGCCGGGTTCACACAACGAAAACGCTTCCCTTCCTGCTGGCCAAGCCATAAACATCGGTGGCCGGTTTGCAAACTGTCGGCAGGCGGCACCACCACAACCTTGACCCCGGCCCCACCGCCTTGGAGTGCAGAAACTGCCTCAGTTGAGAAAACGCCCAACTGTTCGACCGCCAACGCTCTGTTTTGCTGCGCGGCTGTTGATTGACACGCTCCCGTATCCCCCGTGTACAGGAGGAAAAGGGCGGGCCTCCTGCCGTTTCTAGCTGAACTCCTAAGCGGCCTTGGCGTCGGTATCCCCAGACGGAAAGGACTTGAGGCGGGATCCCGCCAAGAATGTAAACGAAACGCCAAAAACTGTCACCCGATCCCTCGAAAAAGCTGGAGGGGTGGGGATATCCTGAAATAGGCAGCAACAGATCCGGTGCAGAGTTGAGCTGTGGCTCGTTCGCCAACAGGGTGGCTGTTACGCCAGCGAGGCAGCCCACAGGGTTGACATGGAAAGGCGGTCTTTTCTACAAAAGTTACTCCTGGTTGCTGCCGGCCTTGGTCTCTCTCCCGGCTGGTTGGTGGGTCAGGCTGAGCGCTACGGGCAAGCTTTGGCGGCCAGCTCCCGCAAGTTGGCTCTCTTGATAGGCATTAACCGCTACCCCGGCGAGGGATCCCCGTTACAGGGGTGTGTCACGGATGTGGAGCTGCAGCGGGAGCTGCTGCGGTATCGCTTTGGCTTTGACCCGGCAGACATTCTCATCCTCACCGATGGAGCTGCCACTTCAAGCGCGATCCAGTCAGCCTTTGCCGAGCACTTGGGAAGTGCAAGTCAGACGGCTGAAACGGTAGTGGTGCAGTTTAGCGGCTACGGCCAATGGCGGGCGGGATCTTCGCCCGAGCGCTGGCAGCCGGCGCTGCTGTTGGCTGGCCCTGAAGAAGCGGCGGCTATGGGTCTGGAGCGCTTTTTCCAGCTTGTGCAAAGCTTGGGCACAGCCCAGCTCACGACCGTACTCGATTGTGGCTTTACCTATGTTGCACCCGCAGTACGGGGCAACTTGCAACTGCGCTCCCGCCCGCCGAAAGTCCCCAAGGAAGTAGCCTCTACCTCCCCAGAGGCGGTGGCTCCCGGTCGCCTGCCTTCTGGTGAAGTGCAGCAGATTTGGCCCTCTCCGCCCAAGGGGTTGTTAATTGCCGCCACCACCCCCCAAGATTTGGCGGCAGAAGCCGCTTGGCCGGGATTTCATGCAGGGATACTCACCTACCTGTTGACGCAGTACCTGTGGGAGACCACACCTGCCACCCGCCTGCTGATAGCCTTCAACCAAGTGGCCGGTCAGCGGGAGCTGGGCCTGTTTGCTTGTCAGCGCCCCATCCTGGAGGGCAAAGAAACGGCTCGGCGCATCCCGCCCTACTTCCTCACCCCCCCTCAGGTGGGAGTCAGCGGCGCCATCCAGGAAGTGAAGGGGAATCGGGCCCAGGTGTGGCTGGGTGGGATCCCACCGGCGGCACTCTGCGGCTTGCAGCCAGGTACTCTTTTGGTTCCCATTGCTGCCGAGCCTTCCACCGCCTCGCCGGTGCCGCTGCTGATTCGTTCTCGCAGCGGCCTGTTGGCACAGGTGCAGCCGGCCAACGGGGAAGGTCAATTTCCCCCCGTGGGCACGCTGGTGCGGGAGCAGTTGCGCAGCCTCTCCAGCAGCCTCAAGCTTTTGGTGGGTCTGGAAGACAACTTAGGCCGCGTTGAAAAAGTAGATCTGACCAACGCCATCGCCGGCTACAGCTGGATGGAGACGGCCAACCCGCGCGAGCGCCAGGTGGATTGCCTGCTGGGCCGCATCACCCCCGAAATGGCCGCCGCCTTTCAATTGGACGCTCTGCCCAAACCCCTGGAAGTCAACAGCTACAGCCTCTTTTGGCCGGGGCGAGAATTGCTGCTCAATTCCTGCGGGCCGGCTGGGGAAGCTGCCGCTACGGCAGTGCAGCGGCTGGTGCCCCGTCTGGCCCATCTGCTGGCGGCCAAGCGCCTGCGGGCTACCCTCAACGCGGCAATCTCGCCGCTGGCGGTGGTGGGGGAATTGTCCACCAAGGGCAAACCCTTGCGGGGGTCACGGCTTGCCCAAGGGGCCGCTGCTCCTGGCGAGCCAGGCATGCCACGCTTTATGCGCGGGGATCCCCTCTATCTCACTCTGCGCAACGAGGGCGAGCAGGATCTGTTCGGGTACCTGTTGATGGTCGATTCCAGCGGGCAACTGCACCTGCTGGCCCCCATGCCCCAGGAGGACTTTGCCCTGCCGCTGCGCCTGGAGGCCAAGAGCAGCCTGACTTTGCCACCTCTGCCTGAGATGGCTGGCAATTCGCGCTCTGCCGTCAATCCCGATCTGCTCACCTGCCATGCCCAGGGGCTGACCGAGCTGCTGTTTGTGGCCAGCACTCGCCCCTTGTCGGCCAGCTTGGAAGCCCTCAAAACCATGGCCCGCAAGCTGGGGGTAGCCCGTTCGCCGCTGTTGCTCAATGGGCCGCTGGAATGGACGCAAATTCTCCTCGAGGAGTTGACCCAGCGTGCCCCCGAAGGGGATCCCGACTTGCGCTGGCTGGATCCCGGCCAGGCTGTTACCCTTTCCCTCACCTATTTGCTGGTTTAGCTCAGCAACAGGGCAAACAGGCCACAGAGAGCAATGCCATCGAAAACCCCGGCCCCGCCAATGCTGAGAATGCCCGAGCAATTGCGCCGCAGCACCTCCGGCAAGTGCAGCAGATCCGCTCCGATCACCGTGCCCAAAACCCCGCCAGCAAAGGCCACCGCCGGCGCCTGATCTCCAGCCCAGAACATGGCGGCCAAGGCTGCTGTAGCTGGGGCAATTAGAGGATTCATCTGAATGCCGATCCCGGGCACCACGTGGGAAGCATAGTAGCTGACCAAGGTTACCAGCGCCGTTACCGCCAGGATCAGCACGCTATCGGCCCGCCCAAATTGGTATACGGCCAAGAGCACCGGGATCAGCCCCCCGCCCACGTTTAAGGCAATCACCGTCTCCTGGGAAAGCTTGGTCAAAGGGATCCCCCAAAACTGCCGCATCCACAAGCTAGCTAGGTCTTCTACCAGCGTCACCTCGCATTTCACTCGATAGAGGGGAATATTGACCGAGCTGCCCACCAGGATGGCCAGCAGCAGTAACAGCGCTCCCTCCCGCGAGAACCCCAGCTTTCCCACCGCCAGCGCCACCACATCCACTGCCAGCCCCAGCCAGAGGAAAGGCAGCAGCAACACCAGCATGAAAAACAACAGCAGCGAGACCGGCAGGTAGAACATGGCAGGGATCCCAAACTTTCCTCCAGCCTATCAGGACTTAGTCCGGCTTCCTCGACTCTAGGTAGAGAGGATCCCCGATCTTGTAACAAAAATAACAAGCAAGTCTCCGGTTAACTCTGTCAGAGCCCAAAGATCTTATTGCAAATATCTTGAGCAACTTTGCAACCGGCGCGCCGATTGCTGGGAGTTGTGGATAGAGCAATTTGATAGTGCGGATCTCCGCAAAAGCAAATCGTAAACTACCCGGCTCCGACCGCCCCCCTTCCCCCCCAACCCCCCGTATACGGGGGGCAGGGGGGCGGGGGGATTGAGGGGGGTACAGTGCGGGGCTCCTGCTGCCTTCCACCCGCTTTTGGCCAGGGGGAACCCTCAAGGGATCCCGGCCACTCCTGTTTGGCGGGCAGCTTGGATCACGGCGGCAGCCACCTGAGGAACTACCCGCCCATCGAAGACCGAGGGAATGATCCACTGGGGATCCAAATCTTCCGGTGGGATCAAATTGGCAATGGCCTGGGCGGCAGCCAGGCACATCTCAGTGTTGATCTGCTTGGCGCGGCAATCGAGAGCGCCGCGGAACACCCCTGGGAAGGCCAGCACATTGTTGATCTGGTTGGGGTAGTCGCTGCGCCCGGTGGCCATCACGGCGACTCGATCTGCCACCAGCTCGGGCTGGATCTCTGGCACCGGGTTGGCCAAGGCAAAGACAATGGGATCCGGCGCCATTTTCTCCACCATCTCTGGTGTCAAAGCATTGGCCACGCTCACCCCGATGAACACATCTGCTCCCACCAAAGCCTCTGCCAGGGATCCGCTCTCCTCAACGGCAACGGCAGCTTTCTCGGGGGTGAGGTCGGCGCGGGAGCGGCTGAGGATCCCTTGGCGGTCGCAGACCAGGATATGTCTGGCCCCGGCCCGTCGCAGCAGTTGAGTTACCGCAATACCGGCTGCTCCTGCCCCGTTGAGGACAATGCGCACCTCCTCTAGGCTTTTTTTAACCACCTTCAAGGCATTCAACAACGCTGCCAGCACCACAATGGCGGTGCCATGCTGATCGTCGTGGAACACCGGCAGGTTGAGACGGGCCTTGAGCTGCAACTCGATGGCAAAGCAGCGGGGGGCGCTGATGTCCTCCAGGTTGAAGCCGCCAAACCCCGGCGCCAGGCGCACCACCGTCTCCACAATTTCCCCCACCTCCTGGGTGGCCAGGCAGAGCGGGAAAGCATCGATATCAGCAAAGCGTTTGAACAGGGCTGCTTTTCCCTCCATCACTGGCAGAGCCGCCTCCGGGCCGATATTCCCCAGGCCCAGCACGGCGCTGCCATCGGTTACGATGCCAACGCAATTGCCCTTGATGGTGTATTCATACACAGCGCTGGGATCGGCGGCAATTTCCAGCGCCACCCGACCCACGCCCGGGGTATAGGCCATGGCCAGATCGGCGGCGCTCTCCAGGCGGCTTTTGGCCACCACCTGTAGCTTTCCCCCCCGGTGCAGCTCAAAGGTGCGATCCACCACCCGCTCCACTTTTACGTTGGGCAAAGAGGCAACAGCGGCGCGAATTTGCTCGGCATGCTCGCTGCTAACGGCATCCACGCAGATTTCCCGCACCGTTTCGGCTGCCGATTGGTGGATGAGGTCGATCTGGCTGAGGCTGCCTCCCACCTCGGCAATAGCTTGGGTAACACGGGCCAGCGCTCCTGGCTGGTTGGGCAGGCGCAGACGTAGAGCAATGCTGTAGCTGGAGCTGGGGGTGAGTTTTGTCATAGCTTTCTATAGTAGAAGAAAAATTGCCTTCAGCAGAGCAAGCTCCTCAACACTGAGCCCTCCGGTTCGGCACCCAACCTTCTCCCTCCGGAAGCAGGGTTGGGGGTGAGAATAACCCTAGGATCGAGAAATCCCGAAGACAGGCGATCCTCCTTCTTGCATATGACAGCTTCTGCTGCGGCAACTTCCGATTCCGACCTCAATACTTTTGCCGATTGGCTGGAAGGTTACTACAGCAACCGCGCCCAAGCCATGGCAGAACCGGTGTGGTTTGTACCGGTGAGCCTTTGGTACGTGCGCCTTCCCCACCTGTTTTCAGAAGGAATCGGCTTTTTTACCGAGCAATTTAACGAGCACACGCCGGGCCGGTTTTACCGCAGCCGGGTGCTGCAGGTATTGGCGGATCCCTTGCGGATCGAGAACTATAAGTTGCGGGATCAAGCGGCTTGGGCAGGTGCCTCTCAGGATCTGCAGCGCTTGGCGCAGCTTTCTCTGTCTGACTTGCAGCATTTGCCCGGTTGTCGCATCCTCGTAGAAAAGCGCGCAGACTGCTACCACGGCCAGATGCTGCCGGGCGGTGGCTGCCGCCTCAACCCCGGCGACAGCACCTACATCCACATCGAGTTTGACCTCACAGCCCAGGAATTCATCACCTGGGATCGCGGCTTCGACGCCACCACCGGCCAACAAACTTGGGGATCCCGCGCCGGCCCTTACCGCTACCAGAAAAGGATCCCTGTGGTATTTCCCCCTCGCCCCTAAGGGTTCGGAAAACTGTTGGGCTAGCTAGGAGGGCTATGGGAACAAAAAAGGAAACAGGTCGCGGAAACCCCTGCGCAGCTTGAGCAAAAAGATCAGCCGCTCCACCTCTGGAGAAACAGATCCGGTTTCGGGCCGGGCTGCCAGGGCTGCCTGGAGTTGCAGAGCTTCGCCAGCGGTGAGGGGCTGATTATCGACCGGAGAGCGAGCCTGCAAATCTGGCTGCGCCCGCAGCACCTCCTCAGGGATTTCAGAAGCCGGGGGCAAAGCCAAGGCCTGATTCGGCGGATACAGCAGGAACACCAGCAGACTGGCCCATCCACTGCTCCTTTTGACCCAATGCTTTCGGTTCACCGGATGCAAATCTCTCGGTCCACTCCGCCTTATCCTAGCTACCCCAGGGATCCTCAGCCCCTCTCCCGGCACCCTAGAACCAGTACCGTATAAGCCGGGGAACATCACACCTGCCGGAATCCAGGCCCGTCAAACGGTCAAACCACAGCGAGCCAGTCCTCAGCTCCCTAATCTTACTCGGGATCTTGCCCAGGCCGTCTTTTTGCAGCGAGCCAAAATCCCCCTTAGCCGGCCATTGCTTCCGAGCGCTCTTGGATCACTCGGTCTACAATGCCGTAGGCTTGGGCTTCCGTAGCCGAGAGGTAGAAATCCCGCTCCACATCCCGCTCGATTTTCTCCAGCGGCTGGCCAGTCATTTGCGCCAAGAGCTCATTCATACGCCGCTTGACCCGCAAAGTTTCGCGGGCGCGAATTTCGATATCGCTGGCCTGACCTTGGATCATCCCCAGGGAAGGCTGGTGCAGCATGATGCGGGAGTGGGGCAGGGCAAAGCGTTTTCCCTTGGTGCCGGCAGCCAGCAAGAAGGCCCCCATCGAGGCTGCTTGGCCCACGCAAACGGTAACAATGTCGGGCTTGACGTGGTTCATGGTGTCGTAAATGGCCATGCCCGCCGTTACAGAGCCACCAGGAGAGTTGATGTACATCACAATATCCTTTTGCGGATCCTGGGAGTTGAGGTAGAGCATCACCCCCACGATGGTATTGGCCAGGTTGTCGTCGATGGGCTCGCCGATAAACAAGATCCGCTCTTGGTACAGGCGGTCGTCGAGGCTGATCCACTGGCTGTAGGGCTCACCGGGCAGACGGTAGGGAACGCGAGGCACTCCAATCGGCATAAGTTTCTCCTGGCAAAGTACAGAACACTACACAGAACGATGCGCTTGCAAGAGGTCTTGCGCGCTCAAATCTAGCTGGGGCAAAACCGAGGAAACAATGCGTTCAGGGCCGGTTTTAACCTCGTCTTCGTATTCCCCGCCAACCCAGCGCGACACCGACTGCTTGGCGGGATCCACAATCCAGTATTCCAGGATCCCACGGGCAGCATAGTCTTTGCGCTTGTCTTGATAATCACGTTTTTCATTGTCTATTCCAGGAGAAACCACTTCCACCACCAGCAGCGGCGGGGGCATGGGCAGCCGAAGGGTTCCGCGACCGTTCCCCAGCAAGCTCACATGGTCAGGATGTAAAACCATCACATCTGGGTTGCGAAACCGAGCCTTGGCTGCGGGCACTTCGACCTCAACTTGGCCCAAGCTCAGGCGTTGGACGGGCAAAAACTTGAGCAATTCCGCAATCAGAAACAGCTCAATGAGGGTGTTAATGCGCTCCTCAGTTGGCACTTCCCGAATATACCCGTCTTCAAGTTCAAGCCGTCCTTCATAAGGCCAGCTTTTGAGGCGTAGGTACTCCTCCGCCGTTAAAGGCTGTACAGGGACCTGAACCATCGACGGATCCCTCTGCTTCAGCTTTTGGCTGTTGCCAACTTCGGCAGGGCTTTGGAGCTGGTCAACACCTGATCGATAAGACCGTAGGCTTTGGCCTCTTCCGGAGTCATGAAAAACAGCCGCTCCGTATCCTTCTTGATGCGCTCTATGGGCTGGCCCGTGCTGCGAGATAATTCCTCCAGCATCATGTTGCGCAAGGTCAAGATCTCGCGGGTGCGAATTTCAATATCGCTGGCCTGTCCACGGGTGCCCCCATACGGCTGATGCAGCACGATCGTGGCATTGGGCAAACTGGCCCGGAACCCCTTGGCGCCCGCCGCCAACAGCATGGCCGCCATGCCAATGGCATTGCCAATGCAGATGGTATGCACCGGCGGCTTGATGTAGTTCATCGTATCCAGAATGGCAAAAGCTGCCGTGTCGTAGCTGTAGGTGCCCGTCGAGTTGATGTACATCTTGATCGGCTTTTCCCGATCCTCGTACTGCAAATACAGCAATTGTTCCACAATCAGCTTGGTGACGTTGGCATTCGCCTCCTCGGCCAGGGGCAGACCCAGATAGACAATGCGCTCTTGCAGCAGCAGCGAAGCCAAATCGGGAGGCGGAGTCCGAACCGGAGCGCCGCCATAGTAGTAGGTCGATTGCACCATGCCAAAGTTCTCCTACGGCCAATCCCTTGACTCTAGAGACAACTTCCTAGAACGACAGCACAGATGAAGGACAAGAGCAAGGGATCCGAGAACAGCAGCGGATCCCTTGTCTTCCTAAGAACCAGAACCTGAAGGGGAGGCGGCAGCTTTACTCCGCTCCCTGGGGCAAGAGCACCCGCTCCGGCTCCGTGACCAGCACCTTGGGCTTACGCTCCTCGTCCACATCGATGAGGACTTCTGATCCCTCTTTGACGTGGCCAGTCAAGATCTCTTCTGCCAGGATGTCTTCCAACAGGCGCTGAATAGCACGGCGCAGCGGACGTGCCCCATAGCTGGGGTTGTAGCCCTCCTCCACCAGCAGATCCTTGAAGCGATCGCTGACCGTGAGGTAAATCTTCTTCTCCTTCATGCGGTCGAACACTTCCTTGAGCAGGATGTCGGCGATCTGCTTCACTTCCTCCTTGGTCAGTTGCCGGAAGACGATGATCTCGTCCACCCGGTTGAGGAACTCGGGGCGGAAGTACTGCTTCAGCTCCTCGTGCACCAAGTTGCGGATGCGGTTGTAGTTCGCATCTTCGTCGTTGGTGTTGAACTCGAAGCCGAGGCTGCCACCACCCTTCTCGATGACCTTCGAGCCAATGTTCGAGGTCATCACGATCAGGGTGTTTTTGAAGTCCACCGTGCGGCCCTTGGCGTCGGTCAGGCGGCCGTCCTCCAGGATCTGCAGCAGCAGGTTGAACACGTCCGGGTGGGCCTTCTCGATCTCATCGAAGAGCACCACCGTGTAGGGACGGCGCCGCACCGCTTCCGTAAGCTGCCCCCCCTCGTTGTAGCCGACATATCCGGGCGGGGATCCGATCAGCTTGCTGACCGTGTGCCGCTCCATGTACTCCGACATGTCGAGGCGGATCATAGCCGACTCGGAGCCGAAGAAGTAGGCCGCCAGGGCTTTGGTCAGCTCGGTTTTGCCTACCCCTGTTGGGCCGGAGAAGATGAAGCTGGCGATGGGACGGTTGGGGTTTTTCAGCCCCACGCGAGCCCGACGAATGGCCCGCGAGATGGCCCGCACCGCCTCATCTTGGCCGATGATGCGCTGGTGCAGGGTTTCCTCCATGTGCAGCAGCTTCTCCGACTCGCTCTCGGTCAGCTTGGCCACTGGCACGCCCGTCCAGGCGCTCACCACTTGGGCGATGTCCTCTTCGGTGACCTCTGGCATCTCTTGGCGGCTGCTTTCCTCGGCTTTTTTGGCCGCCGCAATGGCGCGGATCTGCTGCTTGATCTCCATCTCCCGATCCCGCAGCTCGCCGGCCCTGTCGAAGTCTTGGGCCCGCACCGCGGCATCCTTCTCCTTAAGCACCCGCCGCAGCTCCTGATCCAGCTCCCGCGCCGCCGGCGGCAGTTGCGAGTTGATCAGGCGCACCCGCGAAGCCGCCTCGTCGATGAGGTCGATGGCCTTGTCCGGCAGGAAGCGGTCAGAGATGTATTGGTCGGCCAGCTTGGCCGCTGCCTCCAAGGCCGCGTCGGAGATCTTCAGCTTGTGGTGCTGCTCGTAGCGCTCCCGCAGGCCAAACAGGATCTCGATCGTCTCTGAAACGCTCGGCTCGCCCACCATGATGGGCTGGAAGCGACGCTCCAGGGCGGCATCCCGCTCGATGTGCTTGCGGTACTCATCCAGCGTGGTGGCGCCGATGCACTGCAGCTCGCCGCGGGCCAAAGCCGGCTTGAGGATGTTGGCGGCATCGATGGCCCCTTCGGCAGCCCCGGCTCCAATGAGGGTGTGCACCTCGTCGATGACCAGGATGATGTTGCCGGCGTTGCGGATCTCATCCATGATCTTCTTGAGGCGCTCCTCAAACTCGCCGCGGTACTTGGTGCCAGCCACCAACAGGCCGATATCCAGGCTGACCACCCGCTTGTCGGCCAAGATGTCGGGCACGTCCCCCTGCACGATGCGCTGGGCCAGACCTTCGGCGATGGCGGTCTTGCCCACGCCCGGCTCGCCGATAAGAACGGGGTTGTTCTTGGTGCGGCGGCCCAAGATCTGGATCACGCGCTCGATCTCCCGCGTCCGACCCACCACGGGATCCAGCTTGCCCTCTTGGGCCAATTGGGTGAGGTTGGAGCCGAATTCGTCCAGGGTTGGCGTCTTGGTGCGGCTGGAAGACCCACCCCCTGCCGTCACTTCGGCGGTCTCGCCCAACATGCGGATCACCTGGGTGCGCACCTTGGACAGATCCACCCCCAGGTTTTCCAGGACGCGAGCAGCTACCCCTTCCCCTTCGCGGATCAGGCCCAGGAGCAGGTGCTCAGTGCCGATGTAGTTGTGGCCGAGCTGGCGAGCTTCTTCTAAGGAGAGCTCCAGCACTCGCTTGGCGCGGGGAGTGAAAGGGATCTCGACGGCCACAAAGCCGGATCCCCGGCCAATAATTTTCTCGACTTCAATGCGGGCGTCCTTCAAGTTCACTCCCATGGACTTGAGAACTTTGGCGGCGACCCCAGTGCCCTCGCCGATTAACCCCAACAAGATTTGCTCGGTGCCAACGAAATTGTGACCCAACCGTCTGGCCTCCTCCTGGGCCAGCATGATCACCTTGATGGCTTTTTCCGTAAAGCGTTCAAACATGATCCTCGGGCTCCCTACGCCTGCATCAAGGCGGACTTGATAGGCCTAATCCTAACACAGGATTCAGGCCAACTAAGGGACGGTAAATACCCCAGACGAAAAATCATCTGGGATCGTGACGCGCCTGGAGAGATTTGAACTCCCGACACCGTGGTCCGTAGCCACGTGCTCTAGTCCACTGAGCTACAGGCGCAAGCTATCTACCTGCAAGAAAAGCGAAACAGCCACGGTTGAAGACCCGTCTCTCCTATCCAGAGATGGAAGCTTATCAATGTGGCTTAGGTATTCTAGCACAAGAGCGTTTTTTGGGAAGTCCAACGGGGGTGTAGATATCCGCCAACGTTCAACAATGCCCTGGCCAGGATCGCGGAACTTCTCCCCCCACCTCGAGGCCGGCTTGGGAGCTGCTGGCCGCAAGCACCTGCGTCCAGACCTGGCCGTTGCGCTGCCACAGCCGCACCTGCAGATGGCCGGCCAGGGTGTCGCGGCAGTTGCGCCGCATCCCTTCCGGGCCAGGGGTGAAGACGGTTTGCCCAGGCCGCTGGGTGTGACCTTCCAGTTGGATGCACCAACGGGCGTCTTCGCCGCGCACCTGCCAGGATCCCCAGGGATCCACCTGCCAGGTTAGCCGAGCTTG
>NZ_JANSHO010000033.1:0-12819 GCF_047502635.1 Synechococcus sp. RC10B2 | reverse complement strand
GGTTTGCTAAGTGCTGCTATTGTACCCCTTGAGCCCTTAACAGGCTGTACCACCCTCAGGGGAGAACCTGAGTAAAGAGGTGGTTAAGAATCCCTCTCCATTAGGCCAGAGCCCGGAAAAGAGGCTAATCCCCCAACTCCGGATCCGGCCGCACCCGCACCTCCATTTGGCGCAACAGGCGCAGCGAGCTCTCCGGCCCGTCGATCATCTGCTGCTCGTTGATCCAGTAGGTGGCAATGCCCAGGTCTTCCAGAAATCGAATGTAGGGATCCGGCGGCGGCCCGTCGAAAACGGCGGCTTTCTGAACGGAGAAGCCCTGTTCGATCCAGGGGGTGAGGGCAAAGCGCTCGTAGTAAAATAATTGCCCCACCACCTCCTGGAGCGCCTCTGCGGCATCTTTGTGGTGCAGCAATTTCACCTCGGCCAAAAGCAGGTGTCCATCCGCCACCGCCAGAAAGTCAAACGTGTGCTGGTCTTCCCGCACCTCCAGCCCAGCCAGGCGGAACCAGCGGCGAAAGTGGTGCAAGATCTCGTTGTGGCGTTCGCTGCGCTCCAACTGACGGCGACGGCGGCGCTCTGCCATCAGCGGGTCTGTCCCGGCACAGGCAGGGATCCCGCTGCTGCGAAACTGGGGCGGCTCATCCGGATCCAAAACCACCTTGCCCCCAGCAGGGTGATGCAAGAGGGGGGGCATAGGAGGCAGGAGCTCGGCGGATCCCCACTCCACCTCCGGCTGCGCAGCCAGGGCGAGCAGATGGCGATTGAGAGGGTGCTCAGGGTGGGTGTCAAACAACAGCTTGAGTTGGGAGTGGCTGAACTGAAAATCCAGGCGAAACTGCTCCACCGAAAGGCTGCTGCGCCCCTTTTGCAGAGTCTCCTGGCCAAAGTAGAGCATCACCAGCAGAGGATAGATGGGCAGGGGGCGATGGGGCGGGATCAGCATGGCCCACATCGCGTCAGTCCAGTGGGGGAGCAAAATCTCCGCCTGTTTGCCCTTGCCCACCACCTGCAGCATTTTGGGGTGTCCCGCCTTCCAGCCACAGGGGTGGTCGTCGAAGCCACAGGTTTGCCGCCCCTGATCCACGCTCAAGGGGTAGCGCCCGTCGTAGAGGCGAAAAGGACAGAGATCCCGGTCTTCGGCCAGAAAACGCTCGTCCTGCCACAGATGGGCGGCCAAAGCATGACAACCAATGCCCTCCTGGCTGTTGCAAGCCTTAAGCCAGCGCCGTTCCGCCAATTTGCCGCCCACTTTGCTCGGCGCCAGGGGTTGGACAAGGCCGTTTTCCCCTTGGTTAAACAGGGGCCACACCAAGGGCTCCCCCGTCTCCGGCAGGGTGGGCAGCAGGGGGTGGACTTTGCTGTAAAACGGGTCGCAAATGCGCTGGGCCACCTGCTGCAGAGGCAGGCCATGAGGGGATCCCACCGCCGGCAGAAGAGATCCCGAGCCGGCCTGGGCGCGATGGTACTGGATGGCCAGGGCCACTTCTACTCCTATTGGACGCAGTTCCGGCGTCAACTGCCGGTAACGCTGCAGCAGCCGCGAGGCGTGCACAAACAGGTCGTAGCGCCGAACTGGGACTGCGTCAGCCATAGGGTTGCCGGAGAAATTCCTCGCCGACTTGAGCAAAAGCTGGCTATGGACGAGCTTCTCGGTCTCAAACAGGATCGAGATTGGGTTTGTTGTGTCTGCAAATGCTGACTTGCCGAGCGCAGCGGCAGGAAGGCCCGTTTCGCTTGGCACCAGGTCAGTTGTCAGTGTAGTAGAGAAACCCCGGCGCGGAAAGATTTTGCGACTTGCTCCCGCCAAAACCAGCGGCAACAGGCTAGCAGGGAACGATGCTCCGGCCCTAACTCGGTTACCGAGAGCCGGTGCGGCGGTTTCGCTTTCGGCAATCCCATACCTTTTCCGGGATCCCCGGCTGCCTGGGCTACCATAAAAAGCTGTAGGGCTTTTGCATGAAGCATCACAGGTCATGGCCAATATTCAGCGGGATCCTGAGGTCAACGGGTCGGCGGCCACCGCCCTTTCTTCACAGCCTCAGCCTTCGGCGCCCCCCTTGCCTTTGCTGGTTATGTTTCGCCTGGGCCTATTTCAGATGGGCTTGGGGATGATGTCGCTGCTGACGTTGGGGGTGCTCAACCGGGTCATGATCGACCCGGAGCTGCTGGCCATCCCGGCTACGGTGGTGGGGGGATCCCTGGCCATGCACCAGTTGGTGTCTCCAGCCCGCGTCTGGTTTGGGCAGCTTTCCGATGCCAAGCCTTTGTTGGGGACGCACCGCAGCGGCTATGTGCGCCTGGGATCGGTGTTGTTTGCCCTGTGCATCTTCTTGGCGGTGCAGGTGGTGTGGGGCTTGGGGCAGAGCTTTGCCAACAGCGGCTGGTCGCCGGCTACCTACGGCTGGATTGCTCTGGCTGCCTTGATGTTTGCTCTCTACGGGCTGTGTCTGAGCGCCTGCTCCACGCCCTTTGCGGCGCTGCTGGTGGATGTTTCCGATGAGCACAACCGCTCCCAGTTGGTGGGGATCGTCTGGTCGATGCTGATGGTGGGCATCGCCGGGGGGGCGATTGGCTCGGCGGTGCTGCTGCGCGGCCTGGATGCCGAGAACTTACAGAGCACGATCAACCGCCTTTTCATCATCATCCCTGCCGTGGTGATCCTGCTGGGGGTGATCGCCACCTGGGAGGTGGAAGAACGCTACTCTCGCTACGGATCCCGTTCCACCTTGGTGGGTCGGGAAGACCAGATCACCCTGGGCACGGCCATTAAGGTGCTCACCGCCAGCCGCCAAACCGTGATCTTCTTCGGCTTTTTGGCCCTGATGACCATGGGCCTGTTTATCCAGCAGCCGATTCTAGAGCCCTATGGCGGCGAGGTGTTCGGCATGACCGTATCCCAAAGTACCCAGCTCAACGCTTTCTGGAGCCTGGGCATTTTGGCGGGAATTGTGGTGACCGGATTTTTCATCGTGCCCAAGTTGGGCAAGCAGACCACCACCCGCCTGGGCTGCTTGCTGGTGGCCCTTTCTTTTGGCCTAACCATTGCCTCAGGGTTTACGGGCGAGCCGCGGCTGCTGCAACTGTGCATGATCCTGTTCGGCTTAGCTTCCGGGATCACCACCAACGGCGCCATCAGCTTGATGTTGGATTTGACAGCGGCTGAGACTGCCGGCACCTTTATTGGGGCTTGGGGCCTGGCCCAGGCGATGTCGCAGGCGCTTTCTACCCTCATTGGCGGCGCCTTGCTGGATTTGGGGCGGCTCCTCTTCCCCACTTCCTCGGTGCTGGCCTATGCCACCGTCTTTGGGGTGGAGGCGGCGGTGATGCTGCTGGCGGTGTACTTGCTGGGACGGGTGAGCGTGGCCGAGTTCCGGGAAAACACCAACCGCGCCCTGACCGAGGTGCTGGCGCTGGAGCTGGAAAGCTAACGCCCTTTGGCCGGCTCGTAGTGGCGACACCCCTGGCAGGGCCCGCTGGGGTTGACGGCGCAGCGCAACAGGGGCGAGCGGGCGTTGAAGCGGCAGGAGGGATCCCCCAGAAACTGGCCTGCTTCGGGAGGTGGGCTCACCGGGCGAATGAGGGCGCGGATGCCGCAGAGGTGATACTTGCCCTGCCGCAATTGGTAGGAATGACGCTTTTCCAAAATTAGGTAGTGCTGCTCGGCCAGTTGGATGTAGGTACCCGGATGGGGGCTGCTCTCCCAGGGGCATTCCTCCACCACCTCTCCCGAATCCGCATCGATCCACTGAATGGGCAAGGCCGGGTTGACAGAAGACATAAGGTGCCAGGGAGGCCAGCCTGGAGAACAGACCGGCAAACAATAGGATGGACGCGGTTTTGCCTGTACTCGCTCTATTTAGTGTAGAGGATTTTCCTTGGGCGGGCCGCCAATTGGGGGGGAGGGTTGAGTCCTAGGTTCTCGCGCCTGATCTAGATCTCCTTCTTCCGAAGGGAGGTCACCTCCATCTCTCCCGCCTCGAGTAGCCAGAAACCTCATCTCTTGCCGAGGGGGTTACCTTAGACCCTGTTTTCTCACTGTGGCATGATGGGTCAGAAGCAAAAATTGGTAGCCTGGCCGAGGATAGGCCACGGGTGAGCCACATCTGCCTGGAGCGACCGGAGTCCTTATGGTAGGGCAAACCTTGGCTGGCCGCTATCAGATCCTAGAAGAACTGGGATCCAGCGGGCAAACCTACCTGGCCCAAGATGGCCATTGCCCCGAACAGAGCTGGGTGGTGATCAGGCGTTGGCAACCTCGCTCTCCCAAGGGGGAAGAGCCCTCTGCTGCCCGGCAGCGATTTCAACAGGCAATGGCGCTGCGGGAACGCCTGGGATCCCATGACGCTATCCCGCGCCTGCTGGCCTATTTTGAGGAGGAAGGGGGCTTTTACTGGGTGGAAGAGTGGATCCAGGGGCAGACACTGGAACAGGCCCTGCGCCAGACCACGGAGCAAGGGCAGCTTTGGTCAGAGGTGGAGGTGCGGGCCTTTTTGCAAGATGTGTTGCAGACTCTAGCCTTTCTGCAGGGTGAGGGGGTGAGCCACGGCAATTTGCGGCCCTCTTGCTTGCTCTGCCGACAGTCCGATGGCCGTTGGATGGTATTGGGCTTGGGCCAAGCTATGGCCTCTGCCGGTTCTGGATTGGAGGCTTCCTCTGCTGGCGGCGACCTCGATGCCTTGGGCCTCCTCGCCTTGCAAGCCCTCTCAGGGATCCCGACCCACAAGCTGTTTCGCGATCCGTTGACGGGAGAGCTGCGCTGGCACGATCTGGCTCCTACCAGCGCTCCTTTCGCCGCTTTTTTGGATGGCCTGGTGGGTTGCGACCCGCGGCAGCGCTTTGCTTCGGCAGCGGCAGCTCTGGCTGCCTTGCAGGCTTTGTCTCTGGCAGAAGGTGTCTCTCCCGGCGCTGAGATCTTGCCCGACCCTGTTGCCGTCGATCCCTGGCAGGAGCCGACTACGCCGCCGCGCTCTCCCGTATCGTTGCGGGCGCGTTTCTGGATCCCACCGCTTTGGGCGGGGAGCAGCCTGGCGGCTTTGCTGGTTTTGTTCGGAGTTGCTGCCTGGCAACTGGCGGCCAACCTTAGCCGGTGGGGAGAGAAGGCAGTTGTGCCTAGGGACTCTGTCCCGCCCGCGGGAACAATGGCAAATTTGGGATCCGCTGGGCCCAACAGCTTCAGCTTCACAGAGCAGCCGCCCAATCCCTCCAAGACTGGAAGCCCTGCCCTCGACTTGGCAGATTGGGCCAAGTCCTTACGGCTCAAGGCCAAGCTGGAAGGTCCCGCCGCCATCACCGCCCTGGCCATCAGCCCGGATGGAAATCTCCTGGTTGCCGGGGGGGATGACGGCGTCATCCGCTTTTGGGATCCCCAGGCCGGCCAACTACTGCAGAGCTGGACAGGCCACGAAGGCTCGATTGAGACGCTGGCCATCAGCCCGGATGGCACCTTTTTGGTGAGTGGAGGGGCAGACAAGACGGTGCGGGTCTGGGATCTGGCTGCTCTAGGGGATCCCGCCCTGCGGTCGGGGGAGGGGGTGCCACGGCTGCAATTGCAAGGACACACCGACTTGATCAACAGCGTCGCCATCAGCCCCGATGGCCGTTGGATCGCCAGCGGCAGCGCCGACCGCACCATCCGCCTTTGGCAAGCCGAGGACGGCCAGTTGGTGCGCACCATCGACAGCGCCGCCTACCCGGTTACCCAAGGGGCAGGCATTACGGCAGTGGCCTTTGCTCCCTCTGGGTTGGCGGAAGAAGGGAGCTCGCCCTGGATCCTGGTGGCTGCCAATGGGAATCCCGCCGTCTATCTCTGGGATCCCAGGAGTGGAGCGTTGCTGAAAACCCTCGAAGCCGACTACCCCATCGAGCAGGTGCTCCTCAGCCCCGATGGCCGCCACTTGCTCGCCGCCAGCGCTTCCGGCATCTGGATCTGGAACGTGGGCACGGGATCCCGGGAGCGCACCCTGCCCCAGCCCTTATCCGGCTTGGCCACCCTTGCCCTCAGCCCCGATGGTCGCTTGCTGGCCAGCAGCACCGATCACCGCGCCCAGCAGATCAAACTCTGGGATCTGCGCAGCGGCAAAGAGTTGCGCACTCTGGGCGGCCAGACCTGGATGGTGAGCGCTCTGCTGTTCGGCCCCGATGGTCAGACCCTTCTCAGCGGCGGCGCCGATGGCGCCATTCGCATCTGGGGGCCAGAACATCCCGCCTCTGAAGCGGAGAAGGGGACTCAGCCTTGAGGAATCAAGCCAGGTAGAATACTCGACGGAGGAGGGATCCCGGCAGAGCATGGGCAGAGTAGTCATTATCGGGGCGGGGCTGGCCGGCTTGACCTGCGCCAAGGTGCTGGCCCAAGCGGGCCAAAGGGATGTTCTGGTCCTAGAGAAAAGCGACAGCCCCGGCGGGCGGGTGCGCACCGACGCGGTGGAAGACTTTCGTTTGGATCGCGGCTTTCAGGTGCTGTTTACGGCCTATCCCCAGGTGCGGCGGCATCTGGATCTGAGCCAGCTCGATCCCCGCCCCTACCGTCCGGGAGCCATGTTGGCCCAACCCGGTCGCTGCTGGCTGTTGGGAGATCCCCTGCGGGATCTGTCCAGTATCTTTCCTTCCCTGCTCAACCCCTTGGCCAGCTTTGGCGACAAGCTCAAGGTGCTGCAGTTGCGGGCAGAGCTGGCGCGGCGCACCCCGGAGCAGGTTTTCCAAGAAGGACTGGGGGGATCCGATTGTTCGGTGCGGGAGTTTCTGGAAAGGTACGGGTTCTCCGCCAAGATCTGCCAGCACTTTTTCTACCCCTTTTTCCGCGGCATTCTTTTGGATCCGGAGCTGGCCAGCAGCGCCCGCCTCTTGGCCTTCTATTTCAAGATGGTGGCCGAGGGAGCCATCGTCACCCCGGCCTTGGGTATGGGAGAACTGGCCCGCCAACTGGCCGGCCACCTTGCCCCAGAGCAGATCCGCTACCAAACCCCGGTGGAGCGCATCCTGGTCCAAGAGGGAAAAGTGCGCGGGATCCGCACCGCCGACGGCGAGGAGATCCCTGCCGAGTGGGTGGTCTGCGCCACCGATGCTCCTCAAGCGCGGGCCTGGCAAGCGGAGCTCTGCCCCCACGCCGCTGTACCCATCCCCACCCAGGGACGAGCGGTGACCTGCCTTTACTTCTGCGCCCCCTTTTCCCTAACTCGCGGCCCTTATCTGTACCTCAACGCCGGCGGCCAAGGCTGGATCAACCACTGGGTGCAGCTCACCCACCTCAGCCCGGCGCTGGCTCCTGCTGGCCAGCACCTCTATTCGGTGACGGTGCTGGGAAATCCCCCTCTGGGCGATGAAGAGCTGGCCCAAGCCTGCCGGGCCGAGCTGCAGACCTATTTTCCCAAAGCCCCCTTGGAACAATGGCGCCTGCTGCGGGTGTATCGGATCCCTTTTGCCCAGTTTGTGCAGCCGCCCGGCTTTCAGCAGCATCTGGTTCCCACCTTTAGCGGCCTGCCGGGCCTCCTTTGGGCCGGGGAATACACCCACCAGAGCAGCCTCGAGGGATCCCTGCGCAGCGGCGAACAGGCAGCGGCGTGGATTCTCCAAAAATCGGCGTAAATCTGTACAAAGCAATACAGACTTTCTTAAGCCTATTCCCAGCAACAAAGCTGGGATCCCGTGGTATGAAGGGGGTGGACTTGGTTGCCCACGAGGATCCCTCCGCCATGCAAAACGCCACCCTTAGCCCAATCCCGCTCCTGCAGCGGTCGTTTGAGTTGGTAGGTCCCATCTACTGGCCGCTGCTGATCCTGGCCTCTCCAGGCTTTATCCTGGCCATCGTCACGGAGCTGACCCCACTTCTCGGGGGGATCCTCCAACTGGCCTATGGCATTGTTGTTGCACCGATCCTAGGCGGAGCAGCCTTGTGGCTAGTGGATCAGCACCTGAAGCGGCAAGCTCCCCTGCTGGGCAACAGCCTCAACCGAGCGGTCTCGAAGGCAGTGCCTCTAGTTCTGAGCACCCTCTTAGCAGCACTCCTCTCTTGCCTTGCCTCCATCTTTCTGATCATTCCAGGCATTTATGTAGGGGTTAAGCTGGCCCTCACACCTTGTGCCATTGCTCTAGAAAATCAAGGAACTACAGGAGGGCTGCGCTACAGTTGGAATCTCGTCAAAGGTCGTTGGTGGGGCGTGTTTTGGGCCCTTCTGATTGGGGGCTTTATTCTCGGTTTTGGGGTTGGATTGATAGTTGTACTTGTCAGTAGAGTTGTGGCTGATTTTGGCGACTCTGTGGTGAACGTAGTTAGGACTGCCGCTGCCACAGCCGTTGTGCCCATCTTCTGGGTCTATGTGGTTCTCCTGTTCCGATCCCTGCAACGATTGAAGGGGCAGGCGGCCTCCTAGTTTCCGCTTTTGCCCCCATTGGGGATAGCAAAAAGGGTGCTCCCCGTGCCTAGCTTTGAGATGAGAAGGGATCCCTTTTTGGGATTTCGGCTCAACCCAAGATGTCCTAGGTGAGATCCCGTGGTATGAAGGGGGTGGACTGGGCTGCCCACGAGGATCCCTCTGCCATGCAAAGCGCCACCCTTAGCCCGATTCTGCTCTTGCGGCGGTCGTTTGAGTTGGTAGGCCCCATCTATGGGCCGTTGCTGATCCTGGCCTCTCCCGGCTTCATCATTTCCATCATCGCCGAGCTAATCCCACTTTTCGGGGGAATCCTCAACTTGGCCTATGTCCTGATTGGTGCGCCCATCCTGGCCGGGGCAGCCTTCTGGTTGGTGGATCAGCACTTGAAGCAGCGAACTCCCCCGCTGGGCAACAGCCTGGATCGGGCTGTCTCTAGGGCAGTGCCTCTGGTATTCGGCAGTATCCTGCTGGTGCTGATTGTCTCGCTGGGGATGCTGTTGTTTGTGCTTCCCGGTATCTACTGGGGAGTGAGGCTGGCTTTCACGCCCTGCGCAATTGTCCTGGAAGACAAAGGCACTACAGAAGGGTTGGGCTACAGTTGGAGCCTCGTCAAGGGCCGCTGGTGGGGAGCGTTTTGGGCACTTCTTATCTTTGGCCTCACGGTGGTTGTGGCATTTCTGGCCGGGAATTTCATCTTTGGCTTCACGGTAGGTGTGATTTCGGGTGTGATTTCGTCTTATGACGAGACTTTTGCTGAGAAAATTTTGGAAGTTGTGAATGTTGTGAGTGTGACTGTGGTTGGGAATGCTGCCGCCACGGCAGTTGCGCCTATCCTCAATATCTATACAGTGCTCCTGTTCCGATCCCTGCAACAATTGAAGGGGCAGGCGGTCTCCTATTGGGGATAGCAAAAAGGGGGTTCCCCGTGCCTAGCTTTGAGATGAGAAGGGATCCCTTTTTGGGATTTCGGCTCAACCCAAGATGTCCTAGGTGAGATCCCGTGGTATGAAGGGGGTGGACTGGGCTGCCCACGAGGATCCCTCTGCCATGCAAAGCGCCACCCTTAGCCCGATTCTGCTCTTGCGGCGGTCGTTTGAGTTGGTAGGTCCCATCTACTGGCCGCTGCTGATCCTGACCTCTTCTAGCCATATCGCGTTCTTCGTTGTAGGTCTGACCTCACCTTCCCTCGGGATGATCCTCTCCTTGCTCCTCCTGGCCTATGTCCTAGTCGGCGCGCCCATCTTGACAGGAGCAGCCTTTTGGCTGGTGGATCAGCACTTGAAGCAGCGAACTCCCTTGCTGGGCAATAGCTTGGATCAGGCTTTCTCTAAGGCAGTGCCTCTGATATTCGGCAGCCTCCTGGTGAATCTGATTTCCTCACTAGGGATGCAGCTGTTTGTGTTTCCCGGCATCTATTGCCGGGTAAGGCTAGCTTTCACCCTCTGCGCAATTGCCCTGGAGGACAAGGGTGCCACAGAAGGGTTGGGCTACAGTTGGAACCTGGTCAGGGGCCGTTGGTGGGGGGTGTTTTGGGCATTCCTGGTCGTGGTTTTGATCTTCGGCATCTCAATCCTGCTTTTGCCTTTTGTTGTGGCGATCTTGGGAGCTACCCTAGCTGCAGTTGTAACTGGGGGTAATACCGACATCATAGGACTTGCGCTTCTGGTTTGGGCGCCTGTGGTAGCTCTCTTAGCAGTTGTGGTCGGGTTTGCCGCTTTCACGGCAGTCACGCCTATCTTCAATGTCTACACGGTGCTCCTGTTCCGATCCCTGCAGCAGCTGCAAGCGCAAGCAGCGTAGTTTGGCTTGCCCTCACCCCCAATCCTTCCCCCCTGGCGAGAGGGAAGTTGCAGTTGGCCTAGGGAGAAGGGCGCTCCAGGATCCCTCCCCCCAGCAGGAGATCCCCGTGGTACCAGACGGCAGCTTGGCCAGGAGTGACCCCAAACTGCGGCTCGGCAAACTGCAGCTTTACCCGCTCCGGCGATTCCGGGATCAAGGTGGCCGGCACGGCGGGGGTACGGTAGCGCACCTGCACTTCTACCGCTAAGGGCTCGTCCGGCGCAGGGGTCGAGACCCAGTTCACCTGCCGCACCCAGGCCTCGGCTTGGGTGGCTTCTTCCCGTTCCCCCACCACCACGCGGTTCATGGCCGCATCGATGCGCACTACATAGAGCGGGCGGGAAGAGGCAATGCCCAGCCCCTTGCGCTGGCCAACAGTGTAGTGGTGAATGCCCTGATGGGATCCCAGCACGCGCCCCTGGGTATCGACAATTTCCCCCGGCCTTTGACCCAGGTGCTGATCCAAAAAGTTGCGCATCGAGCCGTAGGTCTCGATCAAGCACAGATCCTGGCTTTCGGGCTTATTTGCCGTAACCAAGCCGTAGCGCGCGGCAATCTGGCGGGTTTGGGCCTTGGTGTAGTTGCCCAAGGGGAAGAGGCTGTGGGCCAGGTGCTCTTGGCTGAGGTCGTAGAGAAAATAAGACTGATCCTTCTGCCGATCCACCGCCCGCAGCAGTTGATATCGCCCCAGCTCGCTGTTGAAACGTACCCGCGCGTAGTGGCCGGTGGCAATTTGAGAGATGCCCAGGGTCTCGCGGGCATAGGTTAGCAAGGGACCAAACTTCACCAGCTTGTTGCATTGCGAGCAGGGCAGCGGTGTGATCCCGTCCGCATAGCCGGCCACCAGGTAATCGACAATGTTGGCTTGGAACAGCTCGCGGCTATCCACAATATGGTGGGGGATCCCCAATTGCTCACAGATGGCGGCGGCGTCCACCAGGCCGTCGGTGCAGCACTGGCCTTTCCCCCGCATCAGCCAGAGAGTCACCCCCTCCACGGCATAGCCCTGTTCGTGGAGAATGGCCGCCACCGTGGAGCTGTCTACCCCCCCAGAGAGAGCCGCCACAATGCGAGGCCGAGAGGGGGAGCCGGCTATTTCTGGAGCAACGAGAGGATAGGGGCTGGTAGCCATCGCAGAGCAGAGGATCAGGAAAACCAAAGGCCGGCAAATCCTCGACGGAGCCCTCCGAGAACCCCGTCCCTACATCAGGCCGAACCCAGATCTTCAGCTTAGCTTGCTTCTGAATCGGCTGGCCGGGATCCCGGTTCCGGGAAGCCCCTTTGGCGCAGCCGCCGCAGCGAATCCAAAGCCGCCGCGGCAACGCTATCGTGGGGATCTTTGGCCAGATAGTTGAGGGCGGAAACGCTCTTGGGCGAAGGCAGATTTCCCAAGGCCTGGGCCAGCCGCTGCCGCACCAGCCAATCTTCCGACTGGGCAAACCGCAGGATGTGATCCAACGCCCGCAGATCCCCCAGTTCTCCCAGAGCAGCAATGGCCGCCTGCTGCAGCAGCTCTTCCGGCCCCTCCAACGCCCGCAGCAATACGTCGTAGGCTCGGGGATCCTTCAGGTTGCCCAGGGCCACGGCGGCGCTGAAGCGCACCAGCCACTCCACATCTTCATAAAAAGCACGCACCAGCGCCTCAAAAGCCCGCGGATCTTCCAAGTAGCCCAGGGCGCCTGCCGCATCGGCGCGAATGCCGTAGTCCGGGTCTTGGGTGAGAATCTCCAGCAGCTTGGGCAAACAGGCGTCCGTCTGCTTGATCCCCAAGGCAAACACGGCAAAAGAGCGCACCTGCAGGTTTTCGTCGTCGATGACCTGCAAAATCAGCGGCACCGCCTGCTCTGCCGGCACATCTCGCAACTGGGCCAAGGCCACCATCCGGTCCGCAGAACGCGGGCTGCGCAAGCGTTGAGCGATCTCCTGTAAACGGGCGGGGTTGGCGGGATCCAAAGCAGAGACAGTCATGGCGTTAACAAATATTTACAATCTTTCTTCAGTATGGCAAACGAGGCTGCGCTTGGACAGAGGCCGTCTTTGTCTGGCCCGGTCGGGATCTCTGGGGACATGGTGCCACTGTTTCGATCGACAAATCCTAGCACTGTTGTCGAGAAAAGCAGGTTGACTTGGCCCCATCACGAAGATTTTGGATATTTTGGTGGAGAGGATACGAGGCTCTCTCCCGGTGGTCTCTATGCTGAAATCGCTGCCTGCTCGCCCATTGTCCTGCTTTCTTGTAGCCGGCCTGCTGTTGGCAGGGGGCGTTGCGTTTTTGGCCCCCCGTTGGTTCCCGGCTCTGGCCAACGAACAGGCTGTTCCTGAGGCCGAACTGGCGCTTCGGCCCCTCTTGCCTCCGGGATCCCGGATCCTCAGCTCGCGGCGATTGAGCGACACAGAAGCGGAAATTTGGGTGGAGTCTCGGGGGGGAACCAGCCCTGTGATCATGCGGCTGAATGCTGCAGGGACTTGGGAACAGGATATGAGCGCCACCTTGGCCCGCGGAGCCAGCCAGATGCAAGCTCTCGCCCGGCAACAAACGGTGAACTTGCCTGCCGGCTTTGGCCAGACCGCCCCCGATCAACCCCCGCCGCCGGTGCCCTCCCTTCTGCAG
>NZ_JANSHO010000032.1:0-13299 GCF_047502635.1 Synechococcus sp. RC10B2 | reverse complement strand
ATGTCCTGCCATTGGGCAGGAGTCACTGGGAAGCCTGCACTCTATGCGTCAGCATAAGTGCGGGAGTACGTCACCTCTCCAGATCCGGATCCTCGCCCAAAGCCCGCAACCTTGCTGCCAGACGCTCGGCCCGCTGGCGTTCCTGTTCGGCTCGTTGGCGTTCCAGCTCGGCCCGCTCATCTCCCGTCAAAAGCAACTGCCCTTTGGCATCGCACCAGCGCAGCCAGCGGGCTTGTTTCCCCTCGAAAACTCCGTCCCACAGCCTCAGGCCCAGCTCCACCTGTTCCAGCCAGGTCTCGGTCATTTCCGCATAGTGGCGGCCCCGCAGCTCAAAAAGGCGCAGCTCCTCGGATCCCAGCTCGTGGTTGGGATCAAAAACCACGTAGTAGCTGACCCGCATCTGCTCGTAGCGGCTGAACTTGCCACCTAGCTCGTCGCCTTCGCGGTTGGAGACAATCTCGATCACCACATCCGGCGGCTTGTCAAATTGCCAGAGCAGATAGCACCGGTTCTGCTTCTCCCACCATTGTTCCGGCACCGTGACATCCAGGCTGAGAAAAACATCCGACACAATCGGGGGGCGACTGGGGGTTGTGTAGATCCCGACATTGGCTGCTGCCAGGAAGGTTTTGTGGGGCAGAGAGCTGTAGAGCGAGCCAGTCAGGAGGCGCTGTTGCTTTTCAGAGGCAAAGTTATCCGCCGGGGTATCGTCCTCAGTGACCAGATCAGCGACATCGGGCAGCAGCAGTTCAGTATCCATGGGCAAAGGCAGTCGGGGATGTCGACATCTTCGCCGTTTCCCCTACTTTTTGCCGCAGAGGACAAGGGCGGCAAAGCTGGCCGCTCTCCAGAAGGGATCCCGCCCGCAGAATGGGGTATCACGGCAAAAGGGCTCTCTTTGAGGAGGAACCTTGAACTGCGACGTTTTGGTGATCGGCTGTGGGGTGGTGGGCTGTGCCATCGCCTACGAATTGGCCACAGCAGGGCTATCGGTGGTTGGGATCGACGCCAGGGATCCGGCCTCAGGCGCCACCGGGGCCTCGTTGGGGGTGTTGATGGGGATCTGCAGCCGCCAGCCAGATGGGGAGGTGGTGCAGTTGCGCCTGAAAAGCCTGGAGCAGTTCGATCCCCTGATTGCGCGGCTGGAAGCCGACTTGGGTCGGACTTTGCCCGTCAATCGGCACGGCATCCTCAAGCTCCTCCGGGAGGAGGAAGTGGACGCTTGGCAAGCAACCCTGGCGGCTCGCCGGCAAGCAGGTTACCGCCTGGAGTTTCTCAGCCCTGGCGAAGTGGGATCCCTGCAGCCAGGTTTGCGCAGCGACCTGGGGGGAGCCCTCTACTCTCCCCAAGATCGGCAGATCCAACCCCGCCTCCTTACGCAGGCGCTTGTGGAAGCAGCCCAACGCAGAGGCTGCCGCTTCTTCTTCCATCAGCCGGTTCAGAAGATGCAGCGCAGCCCGGATCCTCCCTTTCGCCTACAGGCAGTTTATACGCCAGCCTTCGCCTTCTCGGCAGGCCATGTCGTTCTCGCTGCCGGCCTGGACAGCTCCCCTCTGGCCGAGGAGCTGGGCTTGCGGATCCCTCTGCAGGCGGTCAAAGGCCAGGCTCTGCGGGTCAAAGCGGCGGGGATCCCCCTGGGGCCGGTGGTCAGCGACGAGGATCTGCATCTGGTCCCCCTGGGGGATGGATCCCTGTGGGTGGGGGCAACCGTGGAGTTTCAGGCCCCCCATCCCCAGCCGACGCTGCTGGCCTTACAGGATCTGCTGGCCCACGCCATCGGCATCTGCCCGGCCCTAGCCGAAGCCACCCTGCTGGAGCACTGGGCCGGCCATCGACCCCGACCGCTGGGGCAGCGCGCCCCCATTCTGGGGCCGGCTCCCGGCTATGTCAATCTTTTGGTTGCCACCGGCCACTACCGCAATGGAGTGTTGCTGGCCCCGATTAGCGCCGCCATCCTGAGGGATTTGGTGCTGAAAGGGGAAACAGCCCTGTGCGATCTAAGCGCTTTTGCCCCAAGACCTAAACAGGGCTGAGCTGGCCTATCCACTGAGGTAGCAAGACTTATGTCAGAATAGAAGGTTGCCCGGCTCAGGCCGGGCCAGTGTGTGATCTGTCGAGTCCTGCAAAGGAGAAAAGAGCCTTGCCGAAATTTGCCCTGAAAGCCCTCTGGCTGGAAAACGATTTGGCCATCGCCGTGGATCAGGTGGTGGCCAAAAACCGCAGCCCCCTCACCCGCTACTTTTTCTGGCCGCGGGATGACGCCTGGGAACAGCTCAAAGCCGAGCTGGAGAGCAAAACTTGGATCAGCGAGGAAGATCGCATCACTCTACTCAACCAAGCCACTGAACTGATCAACTACTGGCAAAACGGCGGACGCGAGCGCCCCATCAGCGAAGCCCAAGCCCAGTTCCCCGACATCCTCATCGGCGGCAACGCCTAGCTCTCCCCTCCCCGCCGAGGCCGCGACTCCAAACCCAACCCATCTTGATGGGGATCCTGCTTTTGGGCTAGATTAGCACTCGGGATTTCAGAGTGCTAACTTTGGGCTCGGCCAAGCCAATGGATCGCCGGGGCCCTTCTGGGATCCCACTCCGCCTGGCAGCGCTAAGCGGCCCAGTTGAAACTAAGAGGATCGGGGATTCTATGGCAAAACAGATTCTGTTTAGGGAAGAGGCCCGCAAGGCATTGGAGCAGGGCATCAATCAACTGGCGGATGCAGTTAAGGTTACCATTGGCCCGAAAGGGCGCAACGTCCTTCTGGAGAAAAAGTTCGGCGCCCCCCAGATCGTCAACGACGGGGTCACCATTGCCAAGGAAATTGAATTGGCGGATCCTTTGGAGAACACCGGTGCCCAGCTGATGCGGGAAGTGGCCACCAAGACCAACGACGTGGCCGGAGACGGCACCACCACAGCCACCATTTTGGCCCAGAGCATGGTGCAGGAGGGGTTGAAGAATATTTCGGCAGGAGCCAACCCTGTAGCTTTGCGGCGCGGCATCGAGAAGACCACTGCCTACCTGGTGGAGCAAATTGCCGCTCAAGCTAAGCCTGTGGAAGGCCGCAAGAACATCGCCGAGGTAGCTACCATCTCTGCCGGCAACGACCCGGAAGTGGGGGAGATGATCGCCAGGGCCATGGATGCCGTGGGGCGAGATGGGGTGATTACGGTCGAAGAGTCCAAGTCCTTGGAAACCCAATTGGAAGTTGTCGAAGGGATGCAGTTCGACCGCGGCTACATTTCCCCCTATTTCGTCACCGATACGGAGCGGATGGTGGCCGAATACGAAAATGCCTATCTGCTCATCACCAGTAATAAGCTCTCCAATCTTCAGGATCTGGTGCCTGTTCTGGAGCGGGTAGCGCGAGAGGGACGGCCGCTGCTGGTGATTGCCGAGGATGTGGAGGGAGAAGCCCTGGCCACTTTGGTGGTCAACAAGCTGCGGGGGGTGTTGAACGCGGTGGCGGTGAAGGCGCCGGCTTTTGGGGATCGGCGCAAGGCCATGTTGGAGGACATTGCCATCCTCACCGGTGGGCAGCTCATCTCCGAGGATATCGGCATCAAGCTGGAGAACGTCACCCTGGACATGATGGGGGTGGCCCGCAAGATTACCGTTACCAAAGACAAGACCACCATTGTGACCGACGGCAGCACCAAGGCGGCGGTGGAGAAACGGGTGGCCCAGATCCGCAAGCAACTGGAGACCACCGATTCCGAGTACGACCGCGAGAAGCTGCAGGAGCGGATCGCCAAGCTGGCCGGTGGGGTGGCGGTGATCAAGGTGGGAGCTGCCACTGAAACGGAGCTTAAAGACCGCAAGCTGCGCATTGAAGATGCCCTCAACGCCACGCGGGCGGCAGTGGAGGAAGGGATCGTCCCCGGTGGCGGGGCAACGTTGCTGCATCTTTCCAAAGGGATCCCGGCCTTCAAGGCCAACTTGAACGCAGAAGAGCAGGTGGGGGCGGACATTGTCTGCCGGGCTTTGCAGGCGCCGCTCTATCAGATTGCCCACAACGCTGGCCTGGAGGGGTCGGTGGTGGTGGAAAAGGTTCTGGAGAAGGAGATGCCCTTTGGCTTTGATGCCCTGACGGGCACCTATGTGGACATGTTTGCTCAGGGGATCGTGGATCCGGCCAAGGTCGTACGCTCGGCGCTGCAGAATGCCGCTTCCATCGCCGCCATGTACCTCACCACCGAAGCCATTGTGGTGGAAAAGCCCGAACCCAAGACGAAAACAGGAGCGAGCCGCTCCGGCGGTGCGGGGATGATGTAACTCCCCTAAACCATGCCCTTGTGGCCTAGGCCCCTATTCAGGGGCTTTCTCCCGTCTCCGGTCGCAGCAGGGGGAAGGCGATGACATCGCGGATGCTGGCAGCGTCGCACAGCAGCATCGCCAGACGGTCGATGCCGATGCCCAGGCCACCGGTGGGGGGAAGGCCGTACTCCAGGGCAGTGAGGAAGTCTTCGTCCAAAAAGTGGGCCTCTTCGTCTCCGGCTGCCTTCAGGGCCGCCTGGGCCTCCAGCCGCTGCCGCTGATCCACCGGGTCGGTCAGCTCCGAGTAGGCGTTGGCCGTCTCCCGCCCGACGATAAACAGCTCGAAGCGCTCCGCCAACCCCGGCTTGCTGCGGTGGGGCTTGGTGAGCGGACACACCTCCAGGGGATAGTCGAGAACAAAGGTCGGCTGGCGCAGGCGGCTCTCGCAGCAGTGCTCGAAGGCTTTGACCAACAGCTTGCCAGGGGAGTCGTGGGGGGAGAGATCGGGGATCCCCTGCTGGGCCAGGGCGGGCAAGAGCTCGGCGGTGGATCCCTTTTCCACGTCGATGAAGATGCCGGTGGCCTCCTCCACCAACTCCTGGATCGTTACCCGCCGCCAGGGTGGGGTGAGGTCAATGGTCTCCCCTTGGTAAGTAATTTGCAGGGATCCCCGCACTGCCAGGGCGGCGTTGCAGACCAGGGCTTCGGTCAGCTCCATCATCGTGTGGTAGTCGGCAAAGGCTTGGTAGGCCTCCAGCGAGGTAAACTCCGGGTTGTGGCGGGTGGAGATGCCCTCGTTGCGAAAGACTCGCCCAATTTCGTACACCCGCTCGATCCCGCCCACCACCAGCCGCTTCAGGTGCAGCTCGGTGGCAATGCGCAAGTAGAGATCTAGATCCAGGGCGTTGTGGTGGGTGATGAAGGGACGCGCCTCCGCCCCGCCGGGGATCACCTGCAGCACCGGCGTCTCGATCTCCACAAAGCCCCGCTCCTCCAGGGTCTGCCGCAGGGAGCGGACGATCTTGGCCCGGTCGAGCAAGGTTTGCTTGACCTCGGGGTTGACGATGAGGTCAACGTAGCGCTGGCGGTAGCGTTTCTCCACATCCCGTAGGCCGTGCCACTTATCGGGCAGGGGCAGCAGGGCCTTGGTCAGCACCTGGTACTCGTCCACCCGCACCGACAGCTCCCCTTTCTCGGTGCGCTTGAGACAGCCCTTGGCCCCCAGCCAATCGCCCACGTCAAGCAGCTTGTCCAGGTTCTTGAAGGCCAGCTCCCCCATGTGCTGCGTCAGCCGTTGCTTTTCCAGGTAGAGCTGGATGGTGCCAGAGCGATCCTGCAGGGTAAAGAAGGCCAGTTTGCCCATGACCCGCCGCGCCCGGATCCGCCCGGCCACCGCCACCTGCACATCCTCCCGCTCGGCGCCGGGCTCGAGATCGGCAAATTGCGCCTGCAACTCGGCAGCCAAGTGGGTAACCGGGAAAGAATAGGCGTAGGGCAGGATCCCTTGCTCCTGCAGGTGGCGGGCCTTTTCCAGGCGGGCGGCCCGTTGGGCAGCTTCGCTGCTGCTGGGGAGAGTGGACATAGGGGTAAAAGGGATAGAGGATTTCAGGGACGGACGGGATCCTTTTTTACGCTTCCGGCGGCGCGATCCCGTGGGAACGCAGCAGCTCCAAAAGTCTTTCGGCCCGTTGGCGTTCTCTTTCAGCCCGTTGGCGTTCTCTCTCGGCCCGCTGCTGCTCTAGGGCGGCCTTTTCGTCGCCGGTGGGTAAAACTTGGCCCTCTCGGTCACACCAGCGCAGCCATTCCGTGTTGACGCCCTCGAAGGATCCCTGCCAGAGGGTCAAGCCCAGGCCAATCTCCTCCAGCCAGGTGGAATCGAAGGGAACCAACTCTCCCCCCCGCCGCTGAAAAAGAACCAGTGGGGATCCCTGCAGCTCCCGCAGTTGCCGCAAAGGATCGTAAACCCCGTAGTAGCCCACGCCGGCGCGGGCGTAGTCCCTGAGTTTGCGGCCCAGCTCTTCTCCCTCGCGGTTGGAGACAATCTCAATGACCACGTCGGGAGGCTTGCCCATCTCCCAGACAAAGTAGGTGCGATCTTCCTTGCGCTCGAAGCTGGCGGGGGGAGCTACCTCCAGGCTGAGCATGACATCGGGCACGAGCGGCGGCTGCTTGAGGGCGTAGAACAGGCCGACGTTGGCCGTGGCCAGGAAGGGGATCGGCTCGCCGCTGTCTTTGGCTCTGGGCTGAAAGGAGGCGTAGAGGGCGCTCGTGAGCAGGCGCTGCAGCTTCTCCGAGTAGATGCTGTCCACAGGCTGGTCGTCCTCGATCACCAGGTCACTGATATCGGGTGGGGGCGGCGGTGGAAACTCCGCTGCCGGCGTCGAGGGCTTGAGGGGGCTAGAAGGTGCAGAAACCATGATGCCGGGATCCTTTGCAGGGCCGCTGCTAGCGACTGCTCGGTTGTTGGTCAATCGAGCCGATATCGAACCATCTCGAGGGTAGCAAAGGTTTTGGGGAAAAAGGCGACCAGAGAGCTTCTCCAATCCACACCAGAGATAGAAGCCCAACCCTGGGCCGAGGGCCTGCCTCCTGGAGCGGGGCAAGAGACAAAAAATCCTGCCCGACCTCCTCAGCTTTGGCCGGATCCCTTTTGGAAAGCAGCTAGCGCTCCGCCTGGGCGTTCAAGCTGGAGACGATCAGGTACACCACGAAAAGAAACAGGGCTACCAACGCCATAGGTCGATCCTTAGGTCAGTCTCTTGCGCCAGGGTCTGTAGGATAGTGTGCCCATCCGGGCCGGGATCCGGTTGCTGTTGTCGCACAAACCTTTATTCTATGACATTTTCCCGTAGCTTGGTTCTTGGCGGAGCTCGACCGCCCAACTGGGCAAGTTGGGGATCCCTTCTCACTGGCCAGGCTCGGAGCTGGGCAGAGCCACCAGCAGAGCTTCCAACACCCGCTGCACCCGGCTCAAGCGCAGGCCAGAGTCGGCCAAAACGAGGCTGTTGGGGATGATGGCGTGGCGGAACCCCAGCTTGGCGGCTTCCTTGAGGCGCTGCTCCAACTGCGCCACCGGGCGCACCTGTCCCCCCAGGCCCACCTCGCCGATCAAGACCGTAAAGGGATCCACCTGGCGATCTCGGAAGCTGGCGGCCACGGCCACCGCCACCCCCAAGTCGGCAGCTGGCTCGGCCACCTGGATGCCGCCGGCGGAGGCAATGTAGGCGTCGTATTTGGAAAGCGGGATCCCCACCCGTTTTTCCAGCACCGCCAAGATCTGCAAAAAGCGGTTGAGCTCGATGCCGGTGGCGGTGCGGCGGGGGGAGCTGTAGCTGGTGGGGCTGACCAGGGCCTGCACGTCCACCACCAAGGGGCGGGTGCCCTCACAGGCGACGATGGTGGCCGTTCCCGGCGTGGCCTGATCCCGGCTGCTCAAAAAAAGCTGCGAGGGATTGTCCACCTCCACCAAGCCAGAGGCGGTCATCTCGAAAACGCCGATTTCCTGGGCCGCCCCAAAGCGGTTTTTGACGGCGCGCAGCAGGCGGTGGCTCTGAAAGCGATCCCCCTCAAAGTACAAGACGGTGTCCACCAGGTGCTCCAGCACCTTGGGCCCGGCCAGGGATCCATCTTTGGTAACATGGCCAACGATGAGCAGGGCCACCCCCAGTTTTTTGGCCACTCGCATCAAGAGGCCGGCGCATTCCCGCACCTGGGAAACGGATCCCGGCGCCGAGCTGAGCTGCCCCCAGAAGATGGCCTGGATGCTGTCGATGATCGCCACCTGGGGCTGTAGGGCCTGGATCTCGGCCACAATGGCCTCCAGGTCGGTTTCCGCCAATAGGTAGAGCTGCTCGCTTTCTATCCCCAGCCGCAAGGACTCCGTCCCGCTAATGCGAGCGGCGCGCAGCTTGATCTGCTGGGCCGATTCCTCCCCCGACACGTACAAGATGGGCCCCCGCTTGGCGAGATGCGCAGCAGTCTGCAGCAGCAGGGTGCTCTTGCCAATGCCTGGATCGCCGCCGATCAACACCAGGGATCCCGGCACGATGCCACCTCCCAACACCCGGTCGAACTCGCCGGAGCCAGAGGAGAGGCGGGGGTGGCTCTCCGAGGAGACTTGGGAGAGGGGAAGGGCCGACAGGGGCATCCCGTTGCCGCGGCTGCGCTGGGGAACGAGCCGCTGCGGTGGCCCAGACTTAGAAGAGGGGGCGACGACCACCTCCGTCAGCGTGTTCCAGGCGCCACAGTTGTCGCAGCGGCCCAAAAACTTGGGGTAGCGCTCGCCGCACTGGCTGCACTCCCAGACGGTTTTGGCCTTGGCCATGAACAGGGATCCCGCCTCTTTCTTAGGATACAAGGACTCCGACCGGCTGCCGCTAGCTGTGGGGCAGGGGAACGGCGGGAATGGGCACCTCTGGCAAGGCCAGGGATCGGCACTGGGCGTGGTGGCGCAGCAGATGGTCACAGAGCACCAAAGCCACCATCGCCTCCACCATCGGCACCGCCCGCGGCAGCACGCAGGGATCGTGGCGCCCCCGCGCCGCCAAAACCGTCTCCTGCCCGTCGAGGGTGACGGTGCTTTGGGGCTGGCCAATGGTGGCGGTGGGCTTGAAGGCCACCCGCAGGACGATGTCTTCCCCGTTGCTGATGCCCCCCTGGATGCCGCCGGAGCGGTTGCTGCGGGTGCGCCAGCCGCTGGGGGTCATGTAGAACTCGTCGTTGTGCTGCTTGCCCGTCAGGTAGGTGCCGGCAAACCCCGAACCGATCTCAAACCCCTTGCTGGCCGGCAGCGACATCACCGCCTTGGCCAGGTCGGCCTCCAATTTGTCGAACACCGGGCAGCCCAGCCCGCGGGGCACATTGCGGGCCACACATTCCACCACTCCCCCGAGAGAATCTCCTTCCCGCGCCGCTGCTTCAATTTTTTCAATCATCGCCGCCGCCGCGGCTGGATCGGGGCAGCGGACGATGTTGGCTTCCACCTGCTCCGCCGTCACGGAGCTGGGATCCACCTGGGCCTCTACGTCTTGGACCCGCTGCACATAGGCCAGGATCTCTACCCCTGCTGCCAGGCGCAGGATCTTCTTGGCGATGGCCCCGGCGGCCACCCGGCCAATGGTCTCCCGCGCCGAGGCCCGCCCTCCCCCCTGCCAGTTGCGGATGCCGTACTTGGCCTGGTAGGTGGCATCGGCATGGGAAGGGCGGAAGGTGGTGGCCATCTCGCTGTAATCCTGGGGGCGGGCGTCCTGGTTGCGCACCAGGATGTGGATGGGGGTGCCGAGGGTAAAGCCTTGGAAAACCCCGGAGAGGATCTGGCAGCGATCCGCCTCCTGGCGCGGCGTGGTGATGTGGCTCTGGCCGGGACGGCGCCGATCCAGCTCCGCCTGGATGTCGGCCTCGCTCAAGGGCAGCCGCGGCGGGCAGCCGTCCACCACCACCCCCACCGCCCCCCCGTGGGACTCGCCGTAGGTGGTGACGCAAAACAAGACGCCGAAGGAGTTGCCGTTGGCCATGGGATCCCTGAGCAAGAAGCTGCCCGCTCGCAGGCGGCTGGGAGAGACTGTCTTCTATTCTGCACCAGAAGGCTTGCGGACGACGCGGTGCAACTGACGGCAGCCGGCAATCCCCCGCAACACCAGGTGGGGATCCCAGCGCAGCTCTGCGTCAAGGGGCCGCAGGTGGGGGTAGAGTAGCTCGCCATCGCCGCCGGTTACTAGCAGCGGGCCTTGGGGAAAGCGGCGGCGCCAGTCGGCCAGAAAATCCCGCAAGCCGGCCAGCAGGGTATGAAGAATGCCGCTGCGGATGGCGGCCCCAGTGTTCCTGGCCCAGCGGGGGGGTATGGGAGCGCCGGGATCCCACTCCACTTTGGGCAGCCGGGCGGTGTGGTCGGCCAGCGCCTGCGCCTGCAACCCCAGGCCGGGCAGGATCGCTCCTCCCACCAGGGATCCCTCGGCGTCAGCTCCCGTCAGGGTCAAGGCGGTGCCGGCGTCGATGACCAAGCAGGGCCAGCCGTAGCGGATCCCGGCGGCCCACAGAGCCAGTGCCCGATCCAGCCCCAGCCCGGGATAGGGATCCCGCAGCGGCACCTGGGAGAGCTCAAGGCAATGCACCCAGGGGGATCGGGGCGGCAAAGGGGCAGAGCCAACGGCAGCTAGCCACAGCTCCGTCTCTTCTGGCCAGGATAGGGGTTGGTGGGCGGGAAACTGCTCCACCTTCACCAAGCTCTCGCCAGCAAACCAGCCCCAGCGCACGTGGGTGTTGCCCACCACGGCGGCCAGCCACCGCTCTGCCTCAGAACTCATGCAACAGCTCCGCCTCCACGCGAAACAGCTCCACCGGCTGATCGGCAGGGATCCCGGCCAATTGCTTGGCGGTGGAGAGCTGCCAGGCCGTCGTCAGAGCCTCTCCGGGCAGCAACACCGCCCCCCGTGTCCCCGCGCGAATGAACAGGCCCATGCGGGTGGGATCCACCTGCTCCAGAGAGGGGATGGGCACCACCCGTCGCACGATGGCCACCTGAATAGAAGCCGACTCCAGCTCGCCGGGTTGCAGGGGCCGATAGCGCCAGTCGCGAGTAACAGCCCCCACCGCCGCCCGGATGGTGGCCCTGGCCAGATCCTCGCCGCCGGGATCCAAGCTGCCCCAACAGCCGCGGGGCCGTCCCTCCCTGGTCACCGTAACAAAAACTCCCGCCGGGCGCCGCCAGTGGGGCGGGATCTCTTCTGGAGCAGGCAGCACCTGGCCAGTGGCGAAGTAGTGGGCGATGGCCTGCCGCGCCAGGGCCGGCAGCGTCTTGGGCAAGGGTTGCGGCTGGACGGGAGCAGGGATCCCCTCCGTCCCGCCGTTGCGGGGCAAGGCGCCTGCCGGGGAACTCGTGGCCGGGGACGGGATCCCGCCAACGCGCCCAGAAACCTCTGGCCGGGATCCGGCCAGCAGCCCTAGCCCTGCCCCCAGAAACAAGGCCAGCAGGCTGAGCGATCGAATGGCAAAGGTGGACACGAGCTGAGGATCTTGCCAACCCAACTCTAGGCTAGGCTATGCCCCCGCTTCTGCAAGTACTTGAAAACGGTGTTCAGATCCTTGTCGCCCCGCCCGGAGCAGTTGACCACCACCCGCTGCTGGGGGCCAAGCTGGGGGGCCAAAGTCTTCAGGTAGGCCAGGGCATGGGCCGTCTCCAAAGCCGGGATGATCCCCTCCAGGCGCGACAGCAGCAGCAGCGCCTCTACCGCCTCGTCGTCGGTAACTGCGTAGTACTCAGCCCGCCCAATCTCCTTGAAGTAGCTGTGCTCCGGCCCCACACCGGGGTAATCCAAGCCAGCGCTGATGGAATGGGCCTCCTGCACCTGGCCTTCTTCATCTTGCAGCAGGTAGCTCATGGCCCCGTGCAAGACCCCAATGCGACCGCGGCTAAGAGTAGCAGCGTGGCGGGAGGTGTGCAAGCCCTCCCCGGCAGCCTCGATGCCGATAAGCCGCACTTGGGGATCCTGAACAAACTCGTTGAACAACCCCAGGGCATTGGAGCCGCCGCCCACACAGGCCAGCAGCACGTCCGGCAGTCCTCCCCATTTCTCTTGGCACTGCTGCCGCGTCTCCTGGCCGATGACATCGTGAAAGGTCCGCACCAGCTTCGGGTAGGGGTGGGGTCCGGCCACCGTGCCGATGACGTAGTGGGTGGTCTCCACGTTGGTTACCCAGTCGCGGATGGCCTCGGAGAGGGCGTCTTTGAGGGTGGCTGTGCCTGATTCGACCCCCCTTACCTCAGCGCCCAGCAGGCGCATCCGCTGCACATTGGGGGCCTGCCGCTCCATGTCCACTGCCCCCATGTAGATGACGCATTCCAACCCAAAACGAGCACACACCGTTGCCGTGGCCACCCCATGCTGGCCAGCGCCAGTCTCGGCAATGATCCTTCGCTTGCCCATGCGCACCGCCAGCAGCACTTGGCCAAGGGCGTTGTTGATCTTGTGGGCGCCGGTGTGGTTGAGATCCTCCCGCTTCAGGTAGATCTGGGGGCCGCCGTAGTGTTCAGTAAGCCGCTGGGCAAAGTAAAGGGGGCTGGGCCGCCCAACAAAATCCCGCAACAGGTTGTGAAACTCGGCGCGAAAGTCGGGATCCCGCCAGTGATGCTCAAAGGCTTCCTCCAGCTCCGTTAGGGCGCTCATCAGGGTTTCCGGCACAAACCGACCCCCAAACGGCCCAAACCGCCCCTGGGGATCCGGACGCACCTGCGGGTCAAGGGGATCCAAAACACGAGGGGAAAAAGCAAAAGAAGCTGAGGTCATGGCAGAGTCCGTCCGGGCCTTGTAGCCTGCAACTAGAGAGAGGCTTTCCCATTCTACAGAAGGAAGGGGCGATGACCAGTCTCGCCTCTCTTCTTCTGCCGTGGGATCCCGAAAAGTTGTTTTGAACAAGGGTCTTCCCAGGATTTTTAAGATAAGGCCGTCCGATTTTGAGGCGGCCTTATGGACAAGCATCTGCAAGAGTTGCTCCAGCAAGAAGATCAAAAGCGCAGAGATGAAGAGGTGCGGCGCACCTATGCCCTTTCTCAAAAGTCCGAGGGGATGGTGATCCTTCTGTCTATTCTGCTTGCCTTCGGAGCCTACCTCTACACGCGGCGGTGGAAAGCTTTGATGGTTTTTCTGGGCTGGTGTTTCTTCCTTGGCGTGTTGTTTAGTGACGACGAGGGAGAGGTTTCCCTACCCGGACTGTTTCTGGCCTCCACCTGGGCAGCAGTAGACAACTGCGGCGCTATCCAGCGGGCAAGAGAAGAAATTGAACGGCTGCGCTCCGGCCAAAACCCTGATGTTGATCGGCAAACTTAAACTTGGTCGACAAAACAAAATAGTGGCCCAAAAGTCGGTATTTTATTTCAAACTCTCGAAAAAGATGCTATACCTACTATTTCAAGTGGCACCCAGATACAAGCGGCGCAACCGACCCATTCTCAACGGCAGTGAAACTTGGATTCCTATTCCCTTTGTCTTTTGGGAAAGAGCATGCCTCTAACCCCCAAAACCCTGAACTTTGCTGAATTTACTGAGCTTT
>NZ_JANSHO010000031.1:0-521 GCF_047502635.1 Synechococcus sp. RC10B2 | reverse complement strand
TATCACCCGACGACGGTACTTTGTCACCAGCACCAAGTGGATTTGTAGGCTGTAAACAGAACGATGGCCTATGTTGTAGCTCATTGCGCTAAATGCTAGAACCGTCTCATGATTATCACCCACGAGTACCGGATCCTGCCCAGCGACGACCAAGCCGCTCTGATGACCGAGTGGCTGGAATTGTTGCGGCGGCAGTGGAACGACGCTCTGGGGCAGAGACTGGATTGGCTGACCGCAACCCGTTGCCCAATTGACCGCTGCAGTCTTGTCTCTTGTCCGTTGCCTGTGTCAGAACCCCCGCTGGAGCCGAATTATTATCGGCAGGCGGGATCCCTCAAACAAATCAAGCAACTGTTCCCGGCCTACCGGGGCATTTACGCCGAGGTGCTGCAGCAAAACTTGATGCGGCTGGACAAGGCGTGGAAAGCGTGGCGGGAGCCGGATAGCACAGGCAAGCGGCGGGGGCGGCCTCGCTTCAAAAAAGCGGGGGAGTTGAGATCCTTCACATTCCCCCGCATCAA
>NZ_JANSHO010000030.1:0-14394 GCF_047502635.1 Synechococcus sp. RC10B2 | reverse complement strand
CTCTCCTTCCTCTTGAATACCTGTACCCTATTTTAAATTAAAAGGCTGTACTTTTTCTTTTTGCCCAGGTTGGCTTCGGCGGCAGCCAGCTCCGCATCCAGGAGGGTTTGCCCGGTTGCCGCCAAATACACGTCATCCAAGCTGGGGCGAGATTGGCTGCTGCTAAACACCTCCAGCCCATGGGCCTCGAGGTGGGCGCGGATCTGGCTGAGGGGATCCTCCCCGTTGCGCTGCACCACCAGGTTGAGGGCGTTGCCCTGGGCGCTGTTGATCACCACTTTTTGGACAAAGGGCAGGGATCCCAGCAGTTCGGCCCCCCGTTGGGCCAGTTCTGGCGGCGCAAACTCCTGCAGCTTGACGGTGATGCGCTCGCCGCCGACGCGGGCTTTTAGCTCTTCTGGGGTGCCTTCGGCAATCACCTTGCCGCGGTCGATGATGGCCACCCGGTCGGCCAATAGGTCGATCTCCTCCAGGTAATGGCTGCTGAGCACCACTGTAACGCCGGTGTTCTTGAGCTGGCGCAGGAAGTCCCAGATGGCCTGCCGGCTGGGAACGTCTAGGCCCACCGTGGGCTCGTCCAAAACCAACACCTGGGGCTGGTGCAGCAGTCCTGCCGCCAGATCGAGGCGTTTGCGCAAGCCGCCGGAGTAGGTGCCGATGCGTTGGTCGGCCCGGTCGGCCAGCCCCAGTAATTCGAGGACGGTGGCAATCCGCTCTTGGGCCAAGGGCCGCGGCAGGTGGTAGAGATCGGCCTGCAACTGCAACAATTCTCGCCCCGTCAGCACCTTATCCAAAGCCACCTCCTGGGCAACAAAGCCCAGCTTTTCGCGTACTGCCTTGGGATTTTCGTTGACGGGGATCCCGCACACCTCGATCCGGCCTGCGTCGGGGCGCAGCAGGGTGCACAGGCAGTGCAGGGTGGTGGTTTTGCCGGCGCCGTTGGGGCCGAGAATGCCGTAGATCTGGCCGGGCTCTACTTGGAAGGAGACATCGGCCACGGCCACTGTGGAGCCGTAGCGCTTCTGGAGTTGTTCTACCAAGACTGCAGGGGTATCTGACATGGGCATCCACCTTTCGCTTCCTCTAAGCTATCAAGCCGGCTCAGGAGAAAGGAGTAGCGATTCCCTCAATTCCTCCCTCCCTATCGCCGACTCATGGCTCCCAACCCCATAGGGATGGTGGGATCCAAACCGAAGCTCAGGATATAGTGGTTCAGGCGACGCTGGGGGGCTGCAGGTGGATTTTCGCCGATTTCCCGCTCAGCCCGGTCGCCAATCTCTGTTGTGGGGAGAAGATGAATGGTGAAGCCAAAGCTTGCCTGCCGGCCTGCGCATCCCACCTGTGCGGGCCCGACTTCCCCTGTTCAATCTCTTATCCCAAATCTCGTCAAACCTAGACTGGGATCTTTGGCAGCTGGGGCGATCTTGGCGCTCGGCCTGGTCGGCTGTGGCGAGGCGACAACGCCGCTTAGCCCGCTGGAAAATGCCTTTCTGCGGGCCGACGACTTTGAAATTACAGGGGGATCCCCGACAGCGGGCGCGGTGGGGCCCTACTTGCAGTTCAACGTGCGGCGGCAGCGGGACAACCAGATCTTGAATCGCCCCTTCAACGTCTATGTGGAGAATGCGGGGCTGGCGGAAGGGCGGTCTCCTCTGGTCGATACCCAAAACCGCCCCATCCTGCTCCAACGCTCGGTGGCTTTTTTGGGCAACGGCCTGGACTTGAACAGAGATGGCCAGCCGGATCCGCCTCCCAGAGAACCCCCCAGCCTCAATAGCGGCCCGCTGCTGCCCTATGCGCCGCCCAACAATTGGCAGACGCGGGCCGTCCTCGCCTACGTCCCCGGCCAGGCCAACATCCCTGGACGGGGCCCTAGCGATCGCTTTGGCCTCTACTTCTCCTCCATCCTGCCCTACAGAGGGCAGCTCCGCTTCCGCGCCCGCGACGAGCTGGGCAACGCCTCTGCCCGCACCTTTGAGATCACCTATCCCCCAGCGCCCAGCCGGGCCACCGTCACCGTCACCTTGGCCAACGTCAGCGCCAGCGCCCAAGAGCCGGTGCTCATCGCCATCTGCAACCAGTTGGGGGCTGCTGCCGTGGTGGGCCTGCGGAGCGGCACCTTTACCGAGCTGGTGGATCTTTTGCCGGCCCCCAGCTTGCCGGTGGATCCCAATTTGAGCGAGCCCATCCGCTACGTGGCCGAGGCCTATCAGTTCAACCGCCAGCAAGCTGTCATCCGCGTCTCCCAGAATCCTGCGGATCCCAGCCGCATGAGCGTCCCCCTCTTGGGATCCGAGGGCGCAACCGGCAGGGCAGATTTAACCCTGGTGAGCTCCACCGATGACCGGCTCACCTGCTTCAACGACCGGCTCTCCGATCTGCGAAATACATTTTCCGACTTCTTCAGATAACAGTTAATGGCAGTTCTCCACATGGCCGGTTGGCGGCAAGCGAAGCCAGCGCCAGCTGAGGCATACCCTCTGGTTGTCCCAGATCGTCCAAAGTCTGCCGAAGAAGCTGGCAGAAAAACTGGAAAAATCTGTTCGTAGCGAGCCTTTTTTGGCTTTCTTCGCTTATCCGATTGTCCTATCGGCAAAATCCAGCTTGACTTGGGGCTGACCCCTTTTCCTGCCGGATTGGATTGCGATATGCTAGTTTCCCAACTCTAAAGCGTGATTCATTCCAAGCCGTTTTTCCCCATGAATCCCCATCGCTCCCAGGTCTCGGTTCCCATCCTGCAGGAAAGCTGGCACTTTCAAGAGCGGGATGCCTGTGGCGTTGGGTTTTTGGTGGATCGCCAGGGGAGAGCCAGCCACGAGCTGCTGCAAAAAACCCTCCAAGCTCTCGCCTGCATGGAGCACCGCGGCGGCTGCGGCGGCGACAACCAAAGCGGCGATGGGGCCGGCATTGCCACAGCCATTCCCTGGCAACTGCTGCAGGCAGAGAGGGACGAGATCCGGGCTTGGGATCCCGGCCGCAGCGCGGTGGGCATGGTGTTTTTGCCTCAGGCTCCCGCCGAGTGCCAGGCGGTACGCCAGCTTATCGACGACTACTTGGCCACCAGCGAGTGGGGGCGGCCCCTCTGGCGCCAGGTGCCGGTCAATCCGGAGTGCCTGGGGCCGATGGCGCGGCAAACCCTGCCTTCTATCTGGCAGATGCTTCTCACCCATCCCAGGCTGGCGGGAGATGAGCTGGAGCGGCAGCTCTATCTGCTGCGGCGGCGTCTGCGGCGGCAGGTGGAAAGCCGGTTTGGCTTTTATTCCATCTATTTTGCTTCTCTCTCCTGCCGGCTGATTGTCTACAAAGGCATGGTGCAATCGGCGGTGCTGGGCCAGTTTTACCGCGATCTGCACAACCCCCTCTACACCACCGCCTACGCCACCTATCACCGCCGCTTCAGCACCAACACCTTGCCCCGCTGGTCGCTGGCCCAGCCCTTCCGCTACCTCTGCCACAACGGCGAGATCAACACGTATCTCGGCAACGTCAACTGGATGGCTGCCCGCGAGCCCACCCTGGCCCATCCCCTCTGGGGCGAGGCCATCGAGGAGCTCAAACCCGTCATCGATCCCGGCAGCAGCGACTCAGCGGGCCTGGACGCGGTCTTTGAGCTCTTGATCGCGTCGGGCTACTCCAGCCAGCAGGCGATGATGGCGCTGATCCCGGAGGCCTACCGCCACCAGCCGGAGCTGCAAGATCGCCCGGAAGTGGTGGACTTCTACGAGTTCTTCGCCGGCCTGCAGGAAGCGTGGGACGGGCCGGCTATGGTGGTCTTCTGCGACGGCAAAACCATTGGCGCCACCCTGGATCGCAACGGCTTGCGCCCGGCCCGCTATGCCCTCAGCCGCGATGGGTTGCTGGTGGTGGCTTCAGAGGCCGGGGTGGTTCCGCTGCCGGAAGCCGAGATCCTGGAAAAGGGGCGGCTGGGGCCGGGGCAGATGCTGACGGTGGATCTGCAAAGTGGCCAGCTTTACAAAAACTGGGAGATCAAAACCCAGGTGGCAGCTCAGCACCCCTATGGGGAGTGGTTAAGGGCTCACCGCGTTCAGCTGGCTAGCCAAGACTTTGAGAACGCCCCGCAGCTTACCGAAGAGCAGCTGCTCCAACTGCAAACTGCCTGCGGCTACTCCTCGGAAGATGTGGAGATGATCATCGAGGAAATGGCCGCCACAGGCAAAGAGCCGGTTTTCAGCATGGGGGACGACGCGCCGCTGGCAGTGCTCTCCACCCAGCCCCACCCCCTTTACGACTACTTCAAGCAGCGCTTTGCCCAGGTAACCAACCCGGCTATTGATCCCCTGCGGGAGAGCCTGGTGATGTCTTTGGAGGTGTACCTGGGATCCAAAGGCAACCTGCTGGAGATTCGCCCAGAGCATGCCCGTCTGCTGCACTTGCGCAGCCCGGTGCTCAACGAGGCGGAGCTGGCCGCCCTGCAGCAGACGCCTTTTCCCTGCCGCACGCTGCCGATCCTCTACCCGGTGGCCGCTGGGCCAGCAGGGCTGGCCGCCCAGGTGCAAGCCCTCTGTCAAGAGGCGGCGCAAGCGGTGCGGGAGGGAGCAGAGATCTTAATCCTCTCGGATCGCGGCCTGAGCGCCGAGCAGGCCTTGATCCCGCCTCTGCTGGCCGTGGGGGCCATCCACCATCACCTCATCCAGGAGGGGCTGCGCCTGCGCGCTTCCCTGGTGGTGGAGACAGCCCAGTGCTGGAGTACCCACCACTTTGCCTGTCTAATTGGCTACGGGGCCAGCGCCGTCTGTCCCTACCTGGCCTATGAGGCGGTGCGCCAGTGGTGGCACAAGCCCAAGACGCAAACCCAAATGGCCGCCGGCAAGCTGCCCCAGCTCTCTCTGGCCGAAGCTCAACTGAAGTACCGGGCAGCTATCGAGGCGGGCTTGCTCAAGATCCTCTCCAAGATGGGCATTTCCCTCCTCTCCAGCTACCACGGGGCCCAGATCTTCGAGGCCATCGGCCTCAGCCAAGAGGTGATCGATCTGGCCTTCCGCGGCACGGTGTCGCGGGTGGGGGGGATGACGCTGGCGGATCTGGCCCGCGAGGGCATGGCCAATCACCAGCGAGCCTTCCCCCAGCTCACCTCGAAAAAGCTGGAGAACTTTGGCTTCATCCAAGCGCGGCCCAAGGGGGAATACCACATCAACAGCCCGGAGATGGCCAAGCTGCTCCACAAGGCCATTGCCTCAGGCCAGCCCGACCACTACGAGATCTACCGGACCTATCTGCGGGGCCGCACCCCCACAGCCTTGCGGGATCTGCTGGACTTTCGCAGCGACCGGGATCCCATTCCCCTGGAGGAGGTGGAGCCGGCCACCGAGATCTTCAAGCGCTTTGCCACGGGGGGAATGTCGCTGGGGGCCCTCAGCCGCGAGGCCCACGAGACCCTGGCCATTGCCATGAACCGCATCGGCGGCAAGTCCAACTCCGGCGAAGGCGGGGAAGATCCGGAGCGCTACATCCCCATCACCGATGTAACACCCGAGGGGACCTCGGCGCGCTTTCCTCACCTTAAGGGCCTGCGCATGGGGGACAACGCCAGCTCGGCGGTGAAGCAGGTGGCTTCGGGCCGCTTTGGCGTGACGCCGGAGTACCTGCTCAACGCGCGGCAAATCGAGATCAAAATTGCCCAGGGGGCCAAGCCGGGCGAAGGCGGACAACTGCCCGGCAAAAAGGTCAGCCCCTACATCGCCAAGCTGCGCCGCTCCAAGCCGGGGGTGACCCTGATCTCGCCGCCGCCCCACCACGACATCTACTCGATCGAGGATCTGGCGCAGTTGATCTTCGATTTGCACCAGGTTAACCCGCAGGCGCAGGTGTCGGTGAAGCTGGTGGCGGAGGTGGGCATCGGCACCGTGGCGGCGGGAGTGGCCAAGGCCAATGCCGACATCATCCAGATCTCCGGCCACGAGGGGGGCACAGGGGCCTCTCCCCTGAGCTCCATCAAACATGCGGGGGCACCCTGGGAGCTGGGCCTGGTGGAGGTGCATCATGCTCTCTTGGAAAACGGCCTGCGGCAGCGGGTAATTCTGCGGGTGGACGGCGGCATTCGCACCGGCTGGGAAGTGGTGATGGCGGCCATGCTGGGGGCAGAGGAGTTCGGCTTCGGGACAGTAGCCATGATTGCCGAGGGGTGCATCATGGCGCGGGTGTGCCACACCAACAACTGCCCGGTGGGGGTGACCAGCCAAAAGGAAGAGCTGCGCAAGCGCTTCCCTGGCACTCCGGACCAGGTGGTGACCTTCTTCGCCTTTGTGGCCGAGGAAGTGCGCCAGATCCTGGCCCGGCTGGGCTACCGCTCCCTGGAGGAGGTAATTGGGCGGGTGGATCTGCTCTGCCCCCGCGCCGATGTGGCTTTGGCGAAAACCCAGTCCTTGAATTTGGAGTGTCTGCTGCGAACTCCGCCGGGCTTTGATCCCCACAAGCGCCCAGAGTGGCTGGAGCACGAGCCGGTGCACTCCAATGGCCCGGTGCTGGATGACGCCATCTTGGCCCGGCCCGAGGTGCAAAAGGCCATCGAGACCTGCGGCGCGGCCATGCTGGAGCTGCCCATCGCCAACACCGACCGCTGCGTGGGCGGGCGCATTGCCGGCACCCTGGCTCGGCTGTATGGGGATACCGGCTTTGTCCGACAAGGGGGGCTGTTGGATCTGCGCTTTGTGGGCACAGCCGGCCAGAGCTTTGGGGCCTTTACCCTGGCGGGCATGCGCCTGACCCTGACGGGAGAAGCCAACGACTACGTGGGCAAGAGCATGTGCGGCGGTGAAATTGTCATTCTGGCTCCCCCAGAAGCCCCGCGGGATCCGGCGGAAAATGTAATCCTGGGCAACACCTGTCTGTACGGGGCCACGGGCGGATCCCTGTTTGCCAACGGCCAGGCGGGGGAGCGCTTTGCCGTGCGCAACTCCGGCGCCCAGGCGGTGATCGAGGGATCCGGCGACCACTGCTGCGAGTACATGACCGGCGGTGTGGTGGTGGTGCTGGGGCGGGTGGGCCGCAACCTGGGGGCGGGCATGACCGGCGGCCTGGCCTACGTGCTCGATGAAGAGGGCAACTTCCCCGCCAAGGTCAACGGCGAGATCGTGCGCATCCAGCGGATACAGACGGCGGCGGCGGAAGCGCAACTGAAGGGCCTGATCCAAGAGCACTACCGCCGCACCCATTCCCCCAAAGCCGAGCGCATCCTGCAGAACTGGGAGCGCTACCTGCCTCTGTTTTGGCAGGTGATCCCTCCTTCGGAGGAGGGGAGTGAGCTGACGGATCCGGCGCGATCCCAGCCGGCGGCGGTGCAGTCGTAGGGGGTTGTGGGGCCTGTCGGTAACACTTCTTATCCCCCCGCCGGCCACAAGGGCTGGTAAACTGCGAGAGTATACTGGCCTTTTCATCCTGTAACCCCTATGAGTTCCACTTTGCGAGCTGCCCAAACCCAGGCGCGAGTGCCCACCGAGACCATCCTGACGCCGCGCTTCTACACTACCGACTTCGAGGCCATCGGCAAGATGGGGTTAGGCGATCGAGAGGCCGACTTCCGGGCCATCTTGGAGGAGTTTCGCGCCGACTACAACCGCCACCACTTCGTCCGCGGCGAGGAGTTCAACCAAGATTGGGAAAGCCGGCTCGATCCGGAGGCGCGGCGGCTGTTTGTGGAGTTTTTGGAGCGCTCCTGCACGGCGGAGTTCTCCGGCTTCCTCCTCTACAAGGAGCTATCCCGCAGGCTGAAGGAGACCAACCCGGTCTTGGCTGAGTGCTTTGCCCTGATGAGCCGCGATGAAGCTCGCCATGCCGGCTTCCTCAACCGCGCCATGGGCGATTTCAACATGGCCTTTGATCTAGGCTTTTTAACCAAGCACAAGTCCTACACCTATTTCGCGCCCCGCTTTATCTTCTACGCCACTTATCTTTCCGAGAAGATTGGCTACTGGCGCTACATCCTCATCTACCGCCACCTAGAGGCCCATCCTGAAAACCGCATCTACCCCATCTTCAATTTCTTCAAGAACTGGTGCCAGGACGAGAACCGCCACGGCGATTTCTTTGCCCTCATGCTCCTGAGCCAGCCGCGGCTGCTCGAGGGGTGGGTGGCGGAGCTGTGGTGTCGCTTCTTCCTGCTGTCGGTGTTTGCCACCATGTACCTCAACGACGTGGGCGAGCGCCCAGGTTTCTACCGCCTCCTGGGCCTGGATCCGCACACCTACGACATGGAGGTGATCTACAAGACCAACCGCGAGGCGGCCAAGGTCTTCCCGGTGGTGCTGGATGTGGAGAACCCCGAGTTTGTGCGCCGGCTGCAGAAGTGCGTGGCCAACAACGCCAAGTTGAGGGAGATTGCCCGCGGAGCTGGGCCCTTCAAGAGCCTGCGCAAGCTGCCTCTTTACCTCAACAACGCCTACCAGTTCCTGCGGCTGTTCCTGCTCAAACCGCGCAAAGCTGGCTTTTACTTGTGGGAGCAGCCGGAGCCTCGGTTTGAAGGAACGGCTGTTTCCGCTTGAGCCGTTTTGACTCCAGCTCCCTATTGGTAAGCCTCGTGGGTTAGCCATGAACATCGCCGCCGAGATTACGCCCCTCTTTTTGTTGGGAACGCTGGCGTTTTTGGGTTGGGGCTTCTGGCGAGCCCGCCGGCGGGGATCCCTGGCCGTCTGGGTGTGGTTACAGGGATCCCTGCTCCTTTTGCCGTGGGTGGTCTTTCTGGGGCTGCTGTTGCTGGGGATCTACCTCAACTTCGCCGGCTTCCTGCTGCTGTTGCTGGTGTTCACGGGGCTCTACATTGCCGTGGGGCGCAAAACCCGTCAGTTGGCCCAGCAGGAGCTGCAGGCGCGGCGGCAGCAGTTGGCCCAGATGGAGGAGCGGCAGGAAATCCCCTCGGAAGGGGCTGGGGAGACGCCTGCCGAGCAGCCTTTGGTCTTGCGGGGCATCTCTGCGGAAGATTTGCAGGCCATTCAGTCCATCTTCAGCCTGGACACCTTTTTTGTGACTGAGACCATCCCCTATGGGGAGGGGGCGATCTTCAAGGGCAACCTACGGCGGGAGGCGGAGGGGGTGGTGCCGCTGCTGCAGGAAAGGCTAAGGGAGCGGCTGGGCAGCCGCTACCAACTGTTTTTGGTGGAAGATGCCTCAGAAAAGCCGGCGGTGGTGGTCTTGCCAGATGAGATTGTTAACTACCGCACCTCGAGGGGAGCCCAGATTCTGGCAGCAGGCCTAATGCTGGCTAGCTTTCTGGCCACTTTGGAGGTGGGGGCCAACCTGTTCGGCTTCCGGCTGTTGGAGGCGCCGGGGCGTTGGGTGGAGGCCCTGCCCGTGGCGGCGGGGATCTTCGCCATTTTGCTGGTGCACGAGACGGGCCACCGCTGGATGGCCGTCAAGTACGGCGTCCGCCTCAGCCCGGCTTTTGTTATCCCCAGCTTGGGGATCGGCACGCTGGGATCCCTAAACCGCATCCAGTCGCCGGTGCCCAACCGCAAGGCCCTGTTCGACATCGCCTTTGCCGGCCCGGCGGCGGGCGGCCTCCTTTCCTTGGTGGTGCTGCTGGTCGGCCTAAGGCTGTCTGGCTCCGGGGGGCTGTACGTGCCCACGGAGATCTTTCGCAGCTCCATCCTGGTGGGCACGCTGGCGCGGCTGGTGCTGGGATCCCAGTTGCAGGCGGAGCTGGTGCCCATTCACCCCTTCGTGGCGGTGGGCTGGATTGGCCTGGCCATCACCGCCTTGAGCTTGCTGCCGGCGGGGCAGTTGGACGGGGGTCGCATTGTGCAGGCGGTGTACGGGCGGAAGACGGCGGCCCGCGCCACGGTGATTACCCTGATTGCCCTGGCGGTGGCGGCCATCAGCAACGTCTTGGCCCTCTACTGGGCGCTGCTGATTCTCTTTATTGCCCGCGAGCCGGAGCGTCCCCCGCAGGATGAGATTACCGAGACCGACGGCCAACGGGATGCCTTGGCGTTGCTGGCCCTCTTTTTGATGGTGATGACCCTGCTGCCGATTGCCCCGGCCTTGGCAGGCTTTTTGAATTTTCCCAACGGCTAAAGATGTCGCCGCCGGGAAAGGGCTTTGGCCCCAGCCGAGAGAACCAGGAACAGCACCTGCAGCGCCTGCTGGTTCAGGCTGTCCACCATCACCAGGCGGGGCAACTGCCGGAGGCCATCTCCCTCTACCAACAGGTGTTGCAAGCCCAGCCCGCCCACCCGGAGGCGCTGCACCTCTTGGGGATCTGCCGGCAGCAGCAGGGATCCCTGGAAGAAGCCATTGCCCTGATGCAGCAGGCCTTGGCCCAGCAGCCGTGGTTTCCCGACGCCCACTACAATCTGGCAATTGTCCTCAAGCAGGTAGGCTGCCTGGAGGAGGCAAAAGCTCACCTCCAACAGGCTCTGGAGCAGGGGGGGCCGGATCCGGAAGTTCTGTACCAGTTGGGGCTGGTGCTGCGGCAACAGGGGGAGTTGGAGGCGGCCCTGGTACCCCTGAAGCAGGCTCTGGAGTTGCAGCCGGACTTTGCCGATGCCGCCTACACGCTGGCCATCCTGCTGCGCGATTGTGGCCGGGAGGCGGAAGCAGCGGAGCTGTTCTACCGCCTCTGGCAGGCCGATCCCGCCGATTTGGCCGCGGCCCTGGGCTGGTGCGTCAGCCAGTTGCCTTTGCTCTACGACACCCCTGAGCAAATTGCAAGCGCCCGCCAGCGCTACCGCCAAGCGCTGGAACAGGTCAAGGCCCGCTGGGCCCAACTGCCGCGGGATCCCGCTGCTTTAGAGCGCGCTGCCGCCGGCGTCGGCTCCGTCCAACCCTTCTTTCTGCCCTACCAGGGCCAGAACGACCGCGAGCTGCAGCACCTGTACGGATCCCTGGTGGGGGAGGTGATGGCGGCCCGCTACCCCCAGCCCCCTGTTGTCCTGCGGCGAGGTCCTGGCCGGCTGCGGGTGGGCATCGTCTCCGGCCTGTTCCGGGATCATTCGGTGTGGAAGATCTTGACCGGCGGCTGGGTAGAAGCTCTGGATCGCTCCCAAGTGGCCCTCTACGGCTTCCACACCTCGGCCGTCCAAGACGAGATCACGCGCTCCCTGCCCCCTCGTTTTGAGCAGTTTGTGGCCGGATCCCGCAGCCTGGCGGAGTGGCAGGCAACCCTTCGGGAGGCGCAACTGGACGTGCTCCTCTACCCGGAGGTGGGCATCGACCCGGTCTGTGCCCAGTTGGCCGCCCTGCGTTTGGCCCCTGTGCAGGCCATGGCCTGGGGACATCCGCAAACCTCTGGCCTGCCAACAATGGATGTTTTCCTCAGCAGCGAGCTGATGGAGCCGCCGGACGGGGCCGGCCACTACACCGAGCAGCTCCTGCCCCTGCCCGGCATCGGCACCTACTACATCCCTCTGGACATTGACCCCGCCCCTGTGGACTGGCTAGCCTGGGGGGTGGATCCCGACAGGGTGCTCTACCTCTGCGCCCAATCTCTGTTCAAGTACTTGCCGCAGTACGACGAGGTGTTCCCCCGCATTGCTCGGGAAGTGGGGCGGTGTCAATTCCTGTTTTTGCGAGGCCGCCTCTCCCAAGGGATCCGCCAGCGCTTTTGGCAACGGCTGCAGCGGGCCTTTCAAGCCTACGGCCTGGCCGCTGAAGACCATGTGCTGCTGTTGCCGGAGCTCTCGCCTGCCCAATATGCCGCCTACAACGCCCTGGGGGATGTTTACCTGGATAGCATCGGCTGGTCCGGCGGCAACACCACCCTGGAAGCCCTGCCCCATGGCCTGCCCATCGTCACGCTGCCGGGATCCCTGATGCGGGGCCGCCACACCTACGCCATCCTGCGGCAGATGGGGATCTACGAGACCATCGCCTCTAGCGTAGAGGAGTACATCCAGATTGCCGTGCGGCTGGGCCTGGATGACCGCTGGCGTGAGGAAATAGGGCAGCGGGTAAAAGCCCGCCAAGAGCGCCTCTACCGGGATCCCGCTCCCATCCGCGCCCTAGAAGCGTGGCTGCAAAGTCTGAAGACCTGAAGGTTAGTTTGGGTGGCCTAGTCCGGCCCGATAGCTCTGGCGCTAACTTGGCTGGGGAAGCCCTTCTCCAGCGGGATCCTGACCTTCCAAGCGGCAGAACAATTGCCGCATCAGCAGCTCCCGTTGGCCCAAAGAGAGATGGGGGGCAAGGGCGCTGGGAAAGTGGGGCATGGCCAGGGTGACGCGATCCAGCAAGTCAGCGCGGCGGTGCTTTTGCTGGATGGCCCAGGCCCGCTGCACCAGCTCAGCAGCCGTCTCCTGTTCTAGCCCTGCCTGTTGGGCCAGCCAAGCTGTCAACTGCTCCAAATCGGGGTCGAAGCGCAGCCGGTACATATAGACCAGCATGCCGATCCCCAGCACCAGGCCTACGGCGCTGGCCACGTAGGCGGCCTTGATGGAAGTTCCCGGCAGATAGGCCACCGCCGAGACGCGCAAAATTTCGTAAGGGATGCGGATCAAGCTATAGCCGACCACATAGGTCCAGACCCAGGTGCCATCTTTGAGCTTGGGGAAGCGCCAGAACATCCCCATCAAGAGAGCAAACAGAAGCAGGTTGAGCAGGCTTTCGTAGAAAAAGATGGGGTGGAAAAACTCAAACTGGCTGTAGTCAGGCTCGCGGGCTTGGGGGGGGATATATACCCGCAAGGGCCAACTGCTGTCTGGGGGAATGGGGGCTCCATAGGCCTCAGAGTTGAAAAAATTGCCCCAGCGCCCAATGGCCTGGCCCAAGATTAGCCCCGGCGTGATCACATCGGCGTACTTCCAGCCGTTGATCCCGGTGGCGCGGCAGTAAAGGTAGAGGGCAAGTGCACCAGCCAAGATCCCACCGTGGATGATGATGCCTCCCCGCCAGATGGCAAAGGCCAGGAGGGGGTTGTCTTGGAACTCTGACCAGTGGGTGAGGACGTAGTAGAGGCGGGCGCCCAGAAATCCCGATACCACTAGCCACAGGGCCAGGATCTCGACCCGTTCGCTGGCCTCGCCTGGCTCCTTCTCCAGGTGGCGGGCCTCCGCCAAGGCTTTGGTCAAGAGCAGCCCCAGCAACACGGCAATGGCCATCAGCAGGCCGTACCAGCGCAGCCCCAGCCCACCTACGAGAGGGGTTTCGGGGGGAAAGCGGAAGACAAATTCTCCCGGTGAGCTGAAGGTAAGGCCCAGCAGCCCTGCACTCCCTAGATTCATCGACAACACCCTCTGCACCCCAAAATCCCCCCATTCATTTCCAGCAGTCGGCTTCCATCAACCTCACCTGCTAGCAGGACGAAATCCTCTCCGGGTTCTTTTCTCCAGTTTTGAGCAGCCGTTCCCGCGCCTCGATAGGGATCCATTCTCCCCAATCTTGCCGCAGCAGCGATCCCCCCAGGCTGCCCAGGCCATTCTTCTGGGGGATGTCGGCCTCCTATTCGCGCAACACGTAGCCTACCCCGCGCACCGTCTGGATCAGGCGCTTCTCCCCTGGGCCTTCGATCTTAAGACGCAAGTAGCGAATATAGACCTCGATGATGTTGGAATCGCCTGTAAAGTCATAGCCCCACACATGCTCCAAAATTTGTTGGCGTGTGAGCACCTGGCGGGGGTGTTCCATCAGGTAGCGCAACAAGTCGTATTCCTTGGCCGTCAGCTCCACCTGTCGCTCTCCCCGGCTTGCCTGGCGTGTCACCGGATCCAGCGTCAGATCCATAAACACCAACCGGCTGTCGCCAGATCCCTTGGGGGGCTGCAGATAGATCCGTATCCGCGCCAGCAACTCCTGAAGGCTAAAGGGTTTGACCACATAGTCATCTGCCCCAGCATCCAGACCTGCCACCCGATCTGCCACCTCGTCGCTGGCAGTCATCAGCACCACGGGCACGCGGTTGCCCGTCAAGCGCAACTGCCGACAAACTTCCAACCCCGAGATCCCGGGCAACATCCAGTCCAGCAGCACCAAATCGGGGTTCTGGTCGCGGGCTGCCGCCAAGGCCACCGTGCCATCGCCGACCACACTCACCCGATATCCCCTATAGGCCAGCTCGGTTTCCAGGAAACGGGCCAGTTTGGCCTCATCTTCGATCACCAGAATGTGGGCTGAGGAGGATTCCGGTTCTGGCATATTCTCTCCTCAAAAGAAAAGGCAGGAAACTTGCTCACTGCTCACCAGCATACCCTAGCCGTGGGAACTGGCGGTACTAATCAATCCATCCTGCTTCCGAAGTTGGTTTGCTAGGTGTTGCTACTGTGCCCTTTAATTCTTTAACAGGCCGTACCTGAGTTCCTATAAGGGTTTTGGCCTGTCTAAATGACTAAAGATACTCCCCTACTTAGACCTGGAAAGCGTCCAGAGAGATTGCTGCCTTGCCTCGAAAAGTAGGTATATTTGACACTCCCACCGCCTAAAGGCGGGGGATTCTTACGCAGTCCACAAAAGAAC
>NZ_JANSHO010000029.1:0-14772 GCF_047502635.1 Synechococcus sp. RC10B2 | reverse complement strand
TTTCTCTCCTTCCTCTTGAATACCTGTACCCTATTTTAAATTAAAAGGCTGTACCAGTCCGTTGAAGCAGCAACTCCGAGAAGTGATTCTCGGAAGCTCCCGTCTACAGCCCGTCAGGGCTTAGCGGGAGAGGATGTCACGAGTTTGGAACCACGATAAGGCTCAATTAAGGCTAGGTTGAGATAGAGAATTCACCTTCAAAAAGCAGACATGACGGATCCCAAGTCGGCCTCTTTCCCCAACCAAAAGGCTTCTCCAACCACCTCCCAGTCCTCTCCGCCCCTTTGGCTAAGCCTAGCGCTGGGGATCACCACCGCTCCTGTTTTGTTGGGGCTGGTCTTGGCGGATCGCGCCGCCAAGTGGCTGCGATCCCTGAGCTGGGAGGATCCAGGCTGGTGGTTGGGGGAACGGCTGCCCAACCTAGATAGCGCTGCTCTCTGCGCCCAGCAGCAAGAGCGCAAAGATTCTGGGCCAGCGGAGAATCCCTAGCTCCTCGTCGCTTTCGTATCATAGGTAGAGCAAGCCGGTAGCAGGAGTGAGCATCCTTTGCGAAGATCGGTCAGGCCAGCGCAAGAGTTCACCTCCCCATTCTTGGGAGCGCTGTTTTGGCTGGGTGCGTTTTTCTTCACAGCCGTGTTGAGCGCCTGTTTGGGCTACCTCTTCGGCCAGCGCGCCCTGTCGGGGGTCTCCTCTCCCGTCACCACAGCCGGCAATGCTTCCTCCTCCCGTGGCGTTCGCGATCCCCGCACCGTGCCCCTCTTGAACGAGGCCGCGGTGATTGCAGCAGCGGAAGCGAGCCTGCGCCCACCCCCCACCCCCGCCCCTCTCTCCACTCCTACATCCGTTCCCGTGGCTAGACCTACCCCGACGCCCACCCCCCGCTTGTCTCCTGAGTTGGCGGCAGCCCCATCCCCCACCCCGCGGCCTGCTTCTCCCTCTCCCCAACCGCCGCGCCCCTCGCCGCCACCGGTGTTTACACCACCTCCCCCACCTCGGCAAGTGGCTGCCGGCGGGCAGGTTGCCATGCAGGTGCTCTCGGTTCGCCGCGAGGGAGGGCAGGTGGTTTTGAACGTGGCGATGCAGAACAATTCGGCGGAGACGGTGCGTTTTCTCTACAGCTTCCTGAACGTTACCGACGACACCGGACGGTCGATCAACGCCCTCACCCAAGGCCTGCCTGGGGAGCTGCCTCCCAACAGCCAAGTCTTCCAGGGAACTGTTCGCATCCCCGCCTCCAGCTTGGCCGGATCCCGGTCTTTGTCCTTGAGCCTGGCCGATTATCCCAGCCGCCGCCACCGAGTCGGGGTGAGCGGGATCCCAGTGCCGCAGTAGTCCCGTCTGGTGACTGCGGCCACGACTGATGCAAAGCGGAGTTGAGAAGCGGTGCCCAGCCCAACCTTTGAGCGCCCTGAGCAGATTCGGGAGCTATTCGACCGCATCGCCCCCCACTACGATGCCCTCAACCAAACCCTGAGCCTGGGCCTGCATCAGGTTTGGAAGCGCATGGCTGTGCGCTGGTCGGGCGCTGGCCCTGGCGGGCAGGTGTTGGATCTCTGCTGCGGCACCGGCGACCTGGCGCTGCAACTGGCCCGGCGGGTGGGACGAAGCGGACAGGTGGTCGGCCTGGATTTCTCCCCGGCCATGCTGGAGATTGCTCGGCGGCGCTCCCGTCTTTTCCCCGGCTACTCCCTAGAGTGGGTATTGGGAGATGCTTTGGCCTTGCCTTTTCCCAACGCCAGCTTTGATGCCGTTACAATGGGCTACGGTCTGCGCAACGTAACCGATATCCCTCAAGCGTTGCGGGAGATTTACCGGGTGCTCAAGCCCGGCTGTCGCGCCGCTCTCTTGGACTTTCATCGCCCCACAGGGATCCCTTTCCTTGCGGACTTCCAGCGCTGGTACCTGAACACCCAGGTCGTCGCCCGGGCGCAAGCTCTGGGATTGGCATCTGAATATGCCTACATCGATCCCAGTTTGGATGGTTTCCCATCTGGCCAAGAGCAGCAGCAAATGGCCTTGCAGGTAGGGTTTTCTGTTGCCAAGTTTTATCCCCTAGCCGGTGGCATGATGGGGGTGCTGGTGATTGGAAGATGATCCAAACGGCTTGTCCCCTTGCTCCTTAAAGAGGCAGCTTAGGATGCGGTTCCCCAGAAGGTGCAGCGGACTTCGCCAAGACGGTTTTGGCAGCTAGGGAGCAACGTAGCGATCTTGGGAGAGGCGCTCGTTACCGCGATAGACGCTTACCTGCAAATGCTGGGGATCCAGTCGCCGCTGCTCTACGCGGATGGGTGGAATGGCTGGAGCAGGGTGGGATCCCCGTCCCAGCACCGACACGATTAGAGTTTGGCCGCGGATCTGAAAGCGCAGGCGTACTGGCCAAGGGAAAGGATTGCGCAACCTGAGATCGGCCAAGCCGTACCAAACCGTGGCATCTAGCCCTGGCGGCACCGACTCCACCTGCCGGTAATGGGGGTGCCTTTCCACCACTTCCAGCCCCGCCAGCAGAGCCGCATTGTAAAGGCTGGAGGAGACTTGACAGATCCCGCCGCCAACCGAATCCAGGGTTTCGGCCACCATGAATACCGGCGCAGGCAGATAGCCCCGCTCCAGGGTGCGCGGCCCCACCACCTGGTTGAAAGAAAAAACCGCCCCCGGCTGAATGTAAACCCCATCCAGGCTTTGGACTGCTTGGCGGATGTTGTGGAGCTGTGGGAGAGTGCGCTCCTGTAAGGAAGTGGTGTATTGGCTCAGGGTGGTTGGGGTGGGATCCATCCACCACAAAGCCAGCAGGGCCAGGGCCAACCCCACCGATAAGGCCAATCCCCGCAGCGCTAGCTTTCCCCTCACTTCTCCTAGAACACCCTGGCTTTGAGAAGAACCTTGCCCTGGGGTTTGCGAGGGACGGCAGCGGCTTGGGCCGTAACCAGCACCTCTTGGGGGCGAGCGTCCTCTGGCAGCGGGCGCGGCGGACGTAAGGCGACAAGCGCGGATCCCTGGGCATCCACTTGAAAGTTGCCGCAGTGGAGGGTCTCGCCGTCCTCCAGCTTGAGCCAGAGATGGTAACGCTCCCCAGGGGCCGGTTGGGGCAGATCCCTCGCCGCCAAGACCACCTCCTGCCACTCTCCTGGGCGATAGAGGAGGTTAGCCGCTGCCGCCTCTCCCTGCAAATTGACCAGGCGGGATCCCGGCTGTTGCAGCAAATGGGCCAGCGCCTGCACCGATTCTAGGCGGGCCAGTTGGAGCGCCTGCCGCAGTCGCCAGTTGTCGAAAACCAGCAGGGCCAAAACCACTGCCGCCAACCCCCCCAGCCAGCGCCACTCAGCGGTGAGGCGACCGAACCCCAGAGAGGACAGGGCCGGCTGAAGAGGTGTCGGCACCTGCTCAATGCCCGCCTCTGCCATCACCTTGCCCCGCAAGCTGGCCGGCGGGATCACCCCCGGCAAGCCGTAGGGCAACAGGTGCAGGGTTTCTTGCAAAGCCTGCAATTCCGCCAGCAACCGTGGGTCTTGGGTTAGGCGTGCCTCTAGGGCGCTTGCCTGCTCAGGAGATAAATCCCCCAGCAGATAGCCGGCCAGTTCTTCCTGTTCTTCCGATGCAAGGGGCAAATGGGATGCAAACATGGCCAGGCCGACAACAGAACCTAACTCCAAACCTCAAGGAGCGCGCGCAGGGATCCCCGCAACTTGCAGAGGGCTTGGCGAGCGCGGGCTTTAACGGTTGCCGGCGGGATCCCCAGGTGTCGGGCAACGTCCGCCTGGCTCAGCCCCTGGTAGTAGATCAACTCTAGAACCTGCCGTTGGCTTTCCGGCAGTTGGCCGAGGGCCTCTTGTACGGCTTGCCGTCGCTCCTCGAGGGAGAGCTGCTCAAAGGGGGCCGGCGCCCTGTTCTCGGCGGCGAGCAGAGATTGCCAGTGCTTCAAAAGACGTTGAGAGCTGTCTTGGGAACGCAGACGGTCGATGGCACGCGAACGGGTCAACAGACAGAGAAAACTGCTCACCGATCCCCGCTGCGGATCATAGCTGGCTTTGCGCCACAGTTCGACAAACACCGCCTGAGTCAGATCTTCCGCCTCGGCCACATGGCCCAGGATCTGGAGGGCCAGCCCATAGACCAAGCCGGCATAGCGGTCGTAAAGCACCCCCAGCGCTGCCCCTTGCCTCTCTCGGATAGCCTCCATCAGTTCCCCATCGCTGCGAGAAGGCCAATCCCTTAGCGGAGGTTGCTCACCCATGTTGCGTCAGGCCCACTCTATAAAGCTACGGTCTTTCCAAGCGGCACCGAATAGCAGGAGGCTGGAATCGTCTCGCCTGGAGAAGTACTTGGCTTCTCGTCCATGCTATAGCTCTTCGTAAAATGGCAGGGGCAGACCGTTGTTCCGTCTTGCGAGGGGGGCTGTCTCCAGCGACTTGAAAAAGGCTCTGGCTCTCTTTAGCCGCGGCGGGCCGCCCACTCCAGCCCCCACAGGGCCGTGTTCACCAGCAAGGCCAAGGATCCCACGGCCAAAGATCCGGCCCAGATCTTGTCGTAGCGACCGGCCTGGGCAATGCCCTCAAAAAGCAGGGTGCCCAGCCCTCCCGCCCCAAACTTAGCCCCCACCGTGGCGATGGCAATGGCCACAATTGCCGCCAGCCGCAAGCCGGCCAGGGCAACCGGCAGCATGAGGGGCACCTGCACCTGCCACCACCGCTGCCAGAAGTTCATCCCCAAGCCCTTGGCCGCCTCCAGAATGGCAGGCTCCACCGAGCGCAGGCCCACGTAAAAATGGCGCACCAAGATCACCTGCGTGTAGAGCACCATCGCCACCACCACCGAGCGGGCATTGAGGCCAAAGTAGGGAACCAACAAGATGATTAGGGCCAGGCTGGGCACTGTGTACAGGATGCTGAGGATCTCCATCACCGGCAGGGCCAGCCAGCGCACCTGGTGCACCAGCAAAGCCAACGGCAGCGCCAGCACCAGGGCAATCCCCAAGGCTGTTGCCACCATCGCCAGGTGCTCTTGGGTAAGCTGCCACACCAGGCCGGGGTTGCTGAGAAGATAGCTCATGCGGATCCCCCCTCCAGCATGGCCAGATGGCGGATGTGATCCAGGGTAACGATGCCAATGGCCCGCCCGTCTTCCCACACTGTGAGAGCTGCTGCCCCCGTGCGCAACAGCAGCGACAAGGCCCGCCGCAGGGTTTCCTGGGGTTTCACCACCGCCCCCTCCTGGATCTGGTGGTTGTGCGGGATCCGCTCCATCGCCGTTTCCACCCGCAGCACGCTCAACTGACGCACCATGTCGTCTGCCCCCAGCAGCTCTCGGACAAAGGGGGTGGCCGGCTGGGTGAGCAGCCGCAAGGGAGTGTCGAACTGTACCACCCGCCCCTGCTGCATCACCAGGATGCGATCTGCCAGGCGCAGCGCCTCTTCCACGTCGTGGGAGACGAAGAGGATAGTCTTTTTTAGTTGCCGTTGCAGGTGTAGGATCTCGTCTTGCAGCTTGCCACGAGTGATGGCGTCGAGGGCACCAAAGGGCTCGTCCATCAGCAGCAGATCCGGATCCCCGGCCAGCGCCCGCGCCAGCCCCACCCGCTGCTGTTGGCCGCCCGAGAGTTGAGCCGGGTAGCGACGTCGGTATTCTTGGGGGGGCAGGTTGACCAAGCTGAGCAGCTCGTCCACCCGCTCGCGGATGCGCTCCCTTGGCCAGCCCAAAAGTCGCGGCACCACCGCCACATTCTGGGCCACCGTCATGTGGGGAAACAGCCCCACCTGCTGGATGACATACCCGATGCGCTGGCGCAGCGCCGTCACCGGAAAGCGGCGGATATCCTGCCCATCCAGGCGAATCTGTCCTTGGGTGGGCTCCAGCAGCCGGTTCACCATTTTTAGAAGGGTGGTTTTGCCGCAGCCGGAAGGGCCGAGGATGACCACCAACTGGCCCGAGGCCACGGAAAAACTGCACTCCTCCACGGCCGGACGGGAATTGTGGGGAAAGCGCAGCGATACCCGCTCGAACTCAAGAGTGCTCACGCCAGGGCCTCGTGCAACGGGCTACTCTTTCAAGATGCCGGCCTCCACCAAGAAGGCTCTCGCCACCTCTGCCGGCTCCCTGCGCTTGCCGCTTACCTCGTAGTTCAGCCGCTGCATCACCTCGTCCGTCAACAGGGGGGAAAGGGCGTTCAAAGCGGTGGCGATGCCGGGGTTGGCTTCCAGGGTATCTTTGCGCACTACCGGCGCCACCTGGTAAGGGGGGAAAAGCTGCTTGTCGTCCTTGAGCACCACCAGGTCAAAGGCGGCAATTTCCCCATCGGTGCCAAAGGCCACCGCCACATCCGCCTCCCCATTGACCAAGCCCTGGTAGCGCAGGCCGGGATCCACCGCCTTGTAGGCCTTGAGGCGAAAGTTGCCGTAGACTGCTTGCAGCCCCGGCAGGCCATCTTCGCGGGCCTGGAACTCCGGCGGCCCGATCATCACCAGCTCGCTCGCTCTGGCCACCATGTCTGAGATGGTAGCGATGCCCAACTCTGCCGCTCTGGCGCGGGTCATGGCCAGGGCCTGGGTGTTGTTCATGGGGGCCGGATCCAGCCAAATCAGTTGGAACTGACGCTCGTACTCGCGGGCCACCGTCGCGTATACCTGGGCCGGGTCGCTGCTGGTGGGCAGCTTGAGCACCGTCAGCAGACCGGTGCCGGTGTACTCCGGGTAGAGATCGATCTCGCCGCTCAACAGGCCGGCATGGGCCACCGGCGTTCCCCCCAAGTTGAGCTTGCGCTCCACCGCCAACCCCGCCGCCTCCAGGGCCAAGGCGTACATTTCCCCCAAGATAAACTGCTCGGTGAAGTCCTTAGAGCCAACGACAATCGGCTTGCCAAAGCCCGCTTGAGGGGCGAGAACAAGGGCTGCCAGCCCCGACAGGGCCAGCAGAGCCAGGCGACGGGTGGTTTTCAGCATAGGCAAGGTGAGAAGGGATCCCCAACTCAAGACAAGCGGCCCCGCCGAGAGCGTTCCGGCCTGGGCCAGGAAGTTTCGACTGTTAGGCCACCATTAAACCATTAATTTCCCTGAGCTGGAACTGCCAACCCTCACCCCCAGCAATATCCCCTTAGCTTCTGCCGGAGGCCGGGAAGGAGCCGGTAACGGCCCGGATCTTCTGCCGCCGCCCAGCTCGCTCGATCTCCAGCTCCAGGGTGCTGCCCACCTCGGTGCGCTCTACCTCTTGTTGTACTTGGTCGGCGGTGGTGACGGCGCGACCATTGATGGCGAGAATGATGTCTCCGGCGCGCAGGCCCGCCCGCTCTGCCGGGGATCCCTGGATCACCTCGCCGATGAGCACCCCCTGATCCACCGTCACGAAGATGCGGCTGTTGGGATCCTGGTTGAGGCGCTCCTTCAGGTCGGGGGTGAGGGTGAGCATACGAATGCCCAGGTAGGGGTGATCCACCTTGCCGCGGGCGATCAACTGGTTGGCCACCCGCTGGGCCGTCTCGATGGGAATGGCAAAGCCCAGCCCCTGCGCCCCTTGGATGATGGCCGTGTTGACCCCGATCACCTCCCCTTGGGCGTTGAGCAGGGGGCCGCCGGAGTTGCCGGGGTTGATGGCCGCATCCGTCTGGATAAAGGACACCCGCTTGTCGGGCACGCGGATCTCGCCGCTGGAGCGGCCCAAAGCGCTGATGATCCCGGCGGTTACGGTGTTGTCCAGCCCCAGCGGGTTGCCGATGGCGATGGCCCACTGGCCCGGCTCGAGGAGCTCGGAGCGACCCAGCTTCACCGTCGGCAGGTTCTGGGCCTCGATCTTCACCACGGCGATATCCGTCACCGGATCGGTGCCGATTACCTTGCCGTCAAAGCTGCGGGTATCCTTGAGCGTCACCGTCACCTTGTCGGATCCCTCGACCACGTGGGCATTGGTGATGATCTGGCCATCCGGGCTGATGATGAAGCCGGAGCCGGTGCCCTGCTGTCGTCGCTGCCGCGGAATGGGGGGGATCACCTGGCCAAAGAAGTCCCGGAAAAAGGGATCGCTGAAAAACTCCTCTGGGAAGGCGCCCGGGACGCTCACCGTCCGCTCGGAATCGATGCGCACCACCGCCGGCCCCACCCTTTGCGCCACCTCGGCAATAAAATTCAGGTTCAGTTGGGGCGGGGTTGCCGTCGTTTGGGCAGATACCCCCTTGCCTCCCACCAGAGCCGCTCCCAGCCCAATGCCCAAGAGCACCAGCAGCACCGGCGAGAGAAGAGACTTGAGAACGGCAAAAGGCTTAAAAAGAGAACGAACTCCGTCCTGCTGAGGCGAACGGGCAGGTTGAGCAGAAGCTTCTGAACGGGGAGAAGGCTGGCCCGGCATGGATGTGCTGCGCTGCATAGCTACAGAAGAATAGGGGTTGGAATCGGAAGAATACCTTGGCCCTCACACGAGGGGCGAAACCTAGGGCATGACAGACTCCCGCCACTCAACCTTGTTGAGTAAACACAACTTGGCTAGAGGACGAACTTCTCGCTTCGTCGGGGAGCCATTGCAAGAACCCTCTGCGTTCGGCTGTGCCGTGCCTTAGGCATGCAGACACGGAATGCCCTACCGCGTAGTTGTATTAGATTCCGGCAACGCCGTTTTATACAACCAGCTCTGTTTTATCTCTGTTTTATCATTTTATCATTACCAGCCTGCGACTGGCGCGGGGGTATCTACCCCCCGAACCCCCACGAGCTAATCTAGCATGGACACTAGGGAGCCCAAGACGGGCGGCGATGGCGCTTTTCCGTACTTCTACCTGGGTTGAAGAGTAGCGGAATCTGCTCGCCTAGAGTAGCCCGTCCTACATCCAACTGGCTTTGATGGGGATAAAGGCCAGACGAGGCTTTTGTTCCCAGCTTTGGCCAGCTTACAGCTAACGTAGAAGTGGTAGATCGGGGGTAAGACCATGACCAACCCAGCCCGTCGTCTGTTGGCTCCTCTGCTCGGTGGGTTTCTCTGGCTACCGGCGGCCAGCCCGGTTTTGGCGCAAATGGGGCCCTTGCCACCACCGCCCCCCGGCGAGGGATGGCGCCCTGTGAATCCTCGTCCCCTCCCCCCTGGATCCCTGCAGCCAAGCCAGCCCTTTCAACTGCAAACCACCCTGCTGCTGCGCTCCGGGGATCTGATCCAGGCAGTTCATCGCTCCCCAGATGCCCTCTTGATTGCCCCTGGGGAAACCCGCGCCGTCAGCCTCAGCCTGGATACCCCTCTGCGGGACATCTACGGCAACATGGTCGTCCCGGCGGGAGCCATCCTAGAAGGCCAATTCCAACCGGTAAGCGGCGGCACCCAGTTTGTCTCGCGAGCTTTGATTTTCAACGGCCAATCCTATCCTCTCTACGCCCAAAGCCAGGTGATCCCGCTGCGCAAGGATCCCCGCCACACTTCTGCAGAGGCAGTTGTGCAGGATGCCCTGATCGGGGCGGCGGCAGGGGCGATCTTGGGCGGCCTGTTTGGCGACCGGGTGATCTCGACGGAGAAGGTGCTGGGCGGAGCGGCAGCGGGGGCTGTAATCGGCAATGTGACGGCGCCAGAGGTGGCGGTGATCGATCCCAACGCCAACTTGACCCTGACGGTCACTCAGGACTTTCAGCCCTATCTGCCCTAGCGACACCTGAAAAGCAAAACTTAACTCCCCAGCGCCGACCGCCATCCCTTGCCACACTGCCCATCCTCAAGCTGTTGACCACTCCGAAAAGCTGAGCAGGGGTTGGTCAATCTGCGGCTGCCTGGGGCTACTCCGGCCAGACCATCGGGGGCTGTTTTACGCTTAACCAACCTCCCCCTTGGCGGGAAGGGAGTGCTCCTTTCCTGGGAGACATTTTAAGAAGTGTGAAGATCTGAGATGGCAGACGGCAAGCATGTCGGAAAATAGCTTGCGGGTATGCTCGCCATACTCTTTAAAAAATTGACTTGAGGATGGATGTCCATGAGTGTTGTCACGAAATCGATTGTGAATGCGGATGCAGAGGCCCGCTACCTCAGCCCGGGGGAGCTGGATCGGATCAAGTCCTTTGTTACCTCCGGCGAGAAGCGGCTGCGCATCGCTCAAGTCTTGACCGAGTCTCGTGAGCGCATCGTCAAGCAAGCTGCCGATCAACTCTTCCAGAAGCGTCCTGACATCGTCTCCCCAGGTGGCAATGCTTACGGAGAGGAGATGACGGCAACTTGCCTGCGGGATATGGACTACTACCTGCGCCTCATCACCTATGGGATCGTTGCTGGCGATGTCACCCCGATCGAGGAGATCGGCTTGGTGGGGGTGCGGGAGATGTACAACTCTTTGGGCACGCCTATTCCGGCGGTGGCCGAGAGCATCCGCCAAATGAAGCAGGTGGCCATGGGTCTGTTGTCTCCTGAGGACGCGGCTGAGGCCGGCTACTACTTTGACTTTGTGGTGGGGGCAATGAGTTAATCCCTCATTGTTCTGACCGCGCAACTGTTTAACGTTCATTAGAGATTTAGGAAGCTCATCATGCAAGACGCAATTACCGCTGTGATCAATAGCTACGACGTCCAGGGCAAGTATCTCGACAGCTCGGCCATGGAGAAGTTAAAGGCTTTCTTCGCCACGGGCGAGCTGCGGGTGCGGGCAGCTGCTACCATCGCGGCCAACGCCTCCACCATTGTCAAAGATGCGGCGGCCAAGGCGTTGCTCTACTCCGATCTCACCCGTCCCGGTGGCAACATGTACACCACCCGTCGCTATGCTGCTTGCATCCGCGACATGGACTACTACCTGCGCTACGCCACCTACGCCATGCTGGCCGGGGATCCCTCCATCCTCGACGAGCGGGTGTTGAACGGGCTCAAGGAGACCTACAATTCGCTGGGGGTGCCGATTGGAGCCACCATTCAGGCCATCCAAGCCATGAAAGAAGTGACCGCCGCCCTGGTGGGGCCTGAAGCTGGCAAGGAAATGGGTGTGTACTTCGACTACATCTGCTCCGGCCTGAGCTAAGGTTCATTGTCTAGCGAGCATGACAGGCGATTTGCCGCAGGGATCTGGTGTGCTAACTGGGGTACGCGAGCTTTCTGAGGTGAGTCGCCTGTTTTGTTGGTCAAGCCAGTTCATTTTGCTGTCAGCAGGGATCCTTTATCATGCGCATGTTTAAGATCACGGCCTGTGTGCCCAGCCAAACCCGCATTCGCACCCAGCGGGAGCTGCAAAATACCTACTTCACGAAGCTGGTGCCCTACGACAACTGGTTTCGGGAGCAGCAGCGTATCCAAAAGTCGGGTGGCCGCATCCTGAAGGTGGAGCTGGTCGCCGGCAAGCCTGGGATAGACGTAGGACTGCTGTAGTTCCCCTGCCTGTTCGCTGTTTCTCCTCCGATCCTGAGAATACCCCCAGCCAGATCCGACATGCCCAGCCTCAGGAGGCTTGCCCTTGAAGTTGGGCTAGCGGATCTGATTTTTTAGGGGGGGTGAGGAGCTATGTTGTCTGACGTGCCAATCCGACCTGAGCCGATCATCGTTGCCCGCGACCTGAGCAAGGTTTACCCGGTAGCCATTAAGGAAGCGGGAGTGATCGGTACATTGCGCCACTTTTTTCGCCGTACCTATCACTACATCCCAGCGGTGCAATCGATGAGCTTCCAGATTCAGCCGGGGGAGGTGGTGGGTTTTTTGGGGCCGAACGGGGCAGGCAAGACCACTACCCTCAAAATGCTGGCGGGTCTCATCTATCCTTCCGGGGGCACGCTGCAGGTGGTCGGCCATGTGCCCTACCGGCGGGAGCGGGCTTTTCTGCAGCAGATTACCCTGGTGATGGGGCAGAAGCAACAGCTTATCTGGGATCTGCCAGCAATGGACTCCCTGCGGATTAACGCCGCCGTTTATGAGATCCCGGAAAAGGAGTTTCGGGAGCGGGTGGGGGAGTTGGCGGAGCTCCTCGACCTGCAGGGCAAGCTGAAGCAGCCGGTGCGCAAGCTTTCTCTGGGGGAGCGGATGAAGGCGGAACTGCTGGCGGCCCTGATCCACCGGCCGCAGATCTTGTTCTTGGATGAGCCGACCTTGGGGTTGGATGTCAACGCTCAGGCCGCCGTGCGGCAATTTCTGCGGGATTACAACCGCCGCTACGGGGCGACAGTCTTGTTGACCAGCCACTACATGGCCGACATTACGGCGCTCTGTGAACGGGTGCTGGTGATCAGCGCCGGGCAACTCATTTACGATGGCGGCCTCGAGGAGCTGCGGCAGCGCTTTGCCCCCTATCGCGAGGTGAAGCTGGAATTGGCCCGCCCCTGCCCCCTCGCCCAATTGCAAGTCTATGGAGAGCTGCGCAGCGAGGGGGATCCCGGCAGCGGCTGTGAGGTGCGGCTGTGGGTGCGGCGGGAACACCTCACCCAAACGGTTGCCCAGCTCCTGGCAGATCTGGAGGTGCTGGACTTGACGGTAACAGACCCGCCGATTGAGGAAGTAATCAGGCGGGTGTTTGCGGAAGGGATCCCTGCGGCCGGGTCCTAGAGGGGCGCTCCTGTCGGTAGCCCATCAGATCTTCTGGGTGGCGGCCTGCCGTTGCTCAGCCGTCGAGCGGGCTGCGTGCAGAGCGGCGTAAAGCTTATTGAGGGCGTTCATGTAGGCTTGGGCCGAGGCGACGATGATGTCCGTATTCGCGGCGTGGCCAGAGAAGACGCGATCCTCGTGGCGCAGGCGGATGGTGACTTCCCCCATGGCGTCGATGCCGGCGGTAACCGACTGGACGGAAAACTCGATCAACTTGTTGGGGATGTTGACGATGCGGTTGATGGCTTTGTACACCGCGTCCACCGGGCCTGTGCCCACGGCGGCGTCCACCCGCTCTTCGCCCTCAGGGGTGATCAGGCGCACCGTGGCCGTGGGGGTCTCGTGGTTGCCGCACACCACTTGCACGTGCTCCAGACGGTAGAGATCGGGCACGGGGCGGGTCTCATCGTTGACGATTGCCTCCAGATCCAGGTCGGTGATCTCCTTCTTCTTGTCTGCCAGCTCTTTGAAGCGCAGGAAGGCTTTGTTCAGATCCTGCTCTGAGAGCTCGAAGCCCAACTCCCGGAGGCGGGTACGGAAGGCGTTGCGGCCCGAGTGTTTGCCCAGCACCAGCGTGCTCGATTGCAGGCCGATGGTCTGAGCGTCCATAATCTCGTAGGTCTGGCGGTTCTTGAGCATGCCGTCCTGGTGGATGCCCGATTCGTGGGCAAAGGCGTTGGCACCAACAATGGCCTTGTTGGGCTGAACCAACATGCCGGTGAGGTTGGAGACTAGGCGGGAGGTGCGGTAGATCTCCTGGGTTTTGATGTGGGTGAGGGGTTTTTCCGAGTCGACCGGCAGGCCAAAGTAGGGGTTGAAGTAGCTGCGGCGCACATGCAGGGCCATCACCAACTCTTCCAGCGCCGCGTTGCCGGCCCGCTCGCCGATGCCGTTGATGGTCACTTCCACTTGCCGCGCCCCCTGCTTGATGGCCTCCAGAAAGTTGGCCACCGAGACCCCCAGGTCGTCGTGGCCGTGGACGGAGATGATGGCCTGCTTGATGTTGGGCACATTCTCGCGGATGCCCTTGATCAGTTGGCCGAATTCTTCCGGCATGCTGTAGCCGACGGTGTCGGGGATGTTGATGGTTTTGGCTCCCGCCCGAATGGCTGCCTCGATCACCTGGTAGAGAAACTCCGGATCGGAACGGGTGGCGTCCATCATGGAGAACTCCACATCGTCCACGAAGGACTTGGCGTAGGCCACCATCTCCTCGGCAATTTGCAGCACTTCGGCGCGGGTCTTGCGCAACTGGTACTTGAGGTGAATGTCGGAGGTGGAGATAAAGGTGTGGATGCGGGGCTTGGCGGCGGGCTTGAGGGCTTCGGCTGCCGCTTCGATGTCGGCCTTGAGGGCGCGGGCCAGGCTGCAAATCACAGGGCCATCGGGGGTGCCCACCTGTTCGGCCACCTTCTGCACCGCCTCGAAGTCCCCGGGGCTGGCATAGGCAAACCCAGCTTCAATGATATCGACCCCCAGCCGGGCCAGTTGCCGGGCGATGGCCAGCTTTTCTTCGGTGTTGAGGGTGGCGCCGGGGCACTGCTCCCCGTCGCGCAGGGTGGTGTCGAAAATGAGCACGTGATCCAGGGCTTGGCCATCAAATGTGGAAACCGCCGCAGCATCCATAATCTTTGTCGGACAACGAGACAGTGTTCTTTATTTTGACATCTTATTCTGGCACTGCTGGATAGGGTTTTGGATCGGGTTTGGAAGAGAGCTGGCGGGCTTCTGTCGGAGCGGCTGTAGGTCTTGCCATCTTTCTCTCAGGGGCAGAAGAGGTTGTGGGAAGGCGGATCCCGAAGGCGCAAGCGAGCAGGTGTTCGTATTCTTTCTCGTCCTTGAGCAGGCGTTCCCGGCGGCCTTCTGGGGTAGTTTCGATCCATTTAAAAACGGAGCCATTGGCGGAGGCGGTGAGGGTGATCCGTCCGCTGGGGGTGGCCAGGCTGCACAGGCGCAGGCGGGTCAACCTGGATGCCGGCGACGTTTGGTGGAAGCGGCACATGGGCTCGAACTCCTGCAGTTGACGCGGGATCCGATCCAGCAGGAAGAGGGTTTTCCGGGTGCGATCCGGTCGTTCCTGTTGAACCCGCCAGTAGCGTGCGGGAGCTGCGGGCCAGGGGATGAGGCGGTAGCGCCCTTCCGCCTGGGCTTGGATGCCGGGATCCCCCAGCCGCAACGGCTCCCGAAAGGCATCTCCATAGCCCACATCCACCAGCCATCAGAACCTCCGGGGTACTCCCGCCACAGCGCAGCTTGGCGGGCTGGAGG